>CAKUWM010000192.1 GCA_934699305.1 uncultured Saprospiraceae bacterium
TTTAAAGACAGTATAGACTACGAAACATTTCAACAATATATATTGCCTTACCGCGTAAAAAATGGATATATTATGGAGGATTGGCGCACTTATTTTATAAATCGGTTTGGCGCACACTACAATAAATATACTTCGGCAATTGAAATGATAGATTCAGTTATGAATCTTGTAAACGATTATCGGGTTGATTGGCAAGCCATATCTAACTATCCATTTATATGTTTAACGGATTACGAAATGGCTAAAATGTCTAAATGTCCCGAAAGATGCTGGTTCAATGCTATGCTTTTCCGTTCTTTGGGAATTCCCTGCACTATTGATTTTGTTCCGGCATGGGGTAATAGAAATAGCAGCCACGAATGGAATGCTGTCCGTTTTAATGGAAAAACCTATCCATTTGAATCAACCGGAGGACGCGGAAAATGGAAACCAAAGCAAGTTTACAATAATGAATGGGTGGACGAATATTGGATGAAGTCGAGACTACCCAAAGTTTTTAGATATACCTATGAAATAAACCAGAAAGGGCCGAACCCAAAAGATGCCCCGCCTCTATTCAAACAACGAAATTACGTGGATGTTTCATCAGAATATTTCAAAACAACCAACGTAATAGTTGAAAATAAATATGCAAAAGGAACAAAAGAATCCTATGCATATTTGTGTGTGTATAACGAAGACCGTTGGAAGCCTATATACTGGGGTAAAAGAATAAAAAGAGGCAAATACGAATTTAAAAATATGGGGCGTAATGTAGTATATCTGCCTGTATTTTATGATAATGGGTATATCACACCAATTAACGCTCCTTTTATTCTTGACTCTTTAGGCAATGTGAATTATTTAACCCCCGACACCTTAAATACCGGAGAAATATGTGTAACCCGAAAATATTTAACTCGCCCCGACTTGGATTTTTGGCTTAAATGGAATTTAGGTTCGTATTTTGAAAGTGCTACAGACATCAATTTCAAGAACAAAAAAAACATTCTCGTTATTGAAGAGTTAGAAATGCGGCCAACTATTTGGCATTTAGAAAAACCCGTTTCCACGCGTTTTTTGCGCTATGTATTTTCCAATAATTACGATTGTTTAGCAGAGCTTTACTTCTATACCAAGGATAGCGAAGGGAATCTCACAAGAATTAAACATAAGCACACAACATCAAATATTTTGATAGATAGCACACAATTAAACAAAATATTGGACAACAATATCCTTAGCTTCGCCTCGTTTTCGAAGCCCAAAAACGAAGATAACCCTGTGTGGTTGGGATTTGATTTCGGGAAGAATATTACCATTGACGCACTGGGAATCTGCCCCAGGAATGATAAAAATAATATCATAAAAGGGTTGGAATACGAGTTGTTTTATTGGGACAAAAAATGGGTGTCGTTAGGTGTAAAAACAGCAAAAGAGTATCAGCTTATTTTTGAAAATGTACCGCAAAATGCTTTGTTGTATGTAAAATGCACCACAGAAGGAAGAGAAAACAGGATATTTACCTACGAAAACAGTCAACAAGTATGGTGGTAAACGGTCGATTAGAAAAGTTTTTTAGAGTTTGTATCTATGTGATAGTCACGTTTATCGCAACAACTTCGTGTAATAAAGAAGCAAGTAAGGAATTGCTTCAATCATTAAAGTTGTCCGGCTCAAACAAAACGGAATTAGAAAAAGTCCTTGATTATTACAAAAATGATTCGTTAAAATTAAAAGCTGCCCGGTTTTTGATAAAGAATATGTTCGGCTCCTATTCTCAGAATAGTGACATAGTAGAAATATGCAGTCCATTTTATGAAGAATATAACACTTTGGCTAAGGAATATAATTATGCAATGAGCGCCCGGAGAGGACAAAAAATAGACAGTCTTTGGAATGCTTTTTCTACACAAAATCCCCAATTACGCACCCTTCCTTTACAATTAGATTTAGAAACTATTTCGGCTAAACAACTAATTACCGAGATTGACTTGGTTTTTAAAGTGTGGCAAGAGAATGTGTACACAAAGGATTGTAGTTTTGATGAGTTTTGTGAATATATCCTTCCCTACAGACGATTGAATGGGTTAGTTATTGACGGTGCTAGAGCGAAGTTTTATGACAGACACAAAGGACAATATTTTACTCAGCCCGGAAAGGATATAATTGATGAGGCGGACTCCTTACTTTATGAATATCGCCATCTCACACATTCTCAATTTTGGGGTACAAAAATCCCTGTTCTCACTGCGTCCACATTTGAACAACTTCGTCATGGTCTTTGCGAACACCGTTGTTGGTACAACTCTTTGCTGTTTTCGTCTTTAGGTATGGCCGCAGCGGTGGACTTTGTACCCGCTTGGGGAAACAGAAACAACAATCATACTTGGAATGTGCTAATTAAAGATGGTAAATCATACGCCTTTGAAGCATTTTGGGATGATGATAGATGGAAATACAAACGAATATATAACAACGAAACGTTTGATTATGATTGGGGGCGTTTCAGGTTGGCTAAAGTCTATCGACAATCTTTTAAAAACTTTTACGAAGGCCCAATTACCAATAAAAGAATACACACGGACGATATTCCTCAGCTTTTTAGGAATATCAAAAAAAAGGATGTTTCACACGAATATTTTGATACAGTTAACGTAACAGTTCGTTTATCAGAGATACCGAAAAACACCCGATATGCCTATTTATGTGTGTGGAATTTTCAGAATTGGCAACCGGTACAATGGGGAAAGATAATAAAAGATAAGGCTGTTTTTAAAGGTATGGGAAAAGATGTGATTTATTTGCCGTGTTATTATATAAATGGCAACTTAGTTTACGCAGGAACCCCTTTCCTATTAAATCAAAATGGAGATTTGGAATATTTCGATTCAAATATTAATAATAAAGAAGATCTGTATATTAAACACTATGCCGGTGCACCTCTTCACTATGGGAATAAATGGAACAATATAAGCATTAGCAACACTGTAATTTTAGGAAGTAAAACCCCAAATTTTTCAAATATCGACACCCTATGTGTTCTTCCTGATTCAATAGAAATTTACGGAAGCGAAATTCCTATATCATTGGCAAAACCGGTAAGATATGTAAGAGTTACATTACCTTACAAAAAAATAGCGTATAGTGATTTGTCATTTTTCAAAAATGAAAATGGCAAATCTGAGAAAATAACAGGAGTTAATTTCATAAATACTTTTAAGGAGTCAGAAAATGGAGAGTACCCTTCATTTATCTTTGATGATTATAAAGCAACAGGATATAAAAAGGAAATTAATACTGAATATATTGACATAGATTTAGGAGGAGAATATCGTATATCTGAAATAAGCTTCACGCCTTATTTTGAAGCCGGTTTAAAAGAAAATTTGGAATTTGAATTATGCTATTGGAAGAACGGATGGCAATCTCTTGGAAAAAAGCAAGGTTCAAACAAACACATTATTTTTAGAGATGTTCCACAAAACGCACTATTCATGCTAAAGCATCCGGATAGGAATAACAGACCGGGGTCAAGGCCTTTTGTTTATAGAAACAATGAAGTTTTATGGCATTAAGCAATTAAAAATGAAACTAAAAAAACATTTGGATAACGGTTTAGTTAGTGATTTACTAATTCTCAGTTTCATTGTAATAATAACGATTAATTACATCAATGGCGTTGATCCGGCGCCCGTATCATTAATTTCTGTCTTTCAGTTAGGAATATTGTGGTATATCTGTCGCATATGCTATTTTCTATTCCCTTTTTTTTTAAAGTATGTACTCTATATTATTTTGTTAATTGGAGTGGTCGAAGCCGTTTGGGGCTTGGGGCAATTGTATAACTTTTTCCCATCTAACCATCACCTATTCAAAACTACCGGCTCATTTTTCAACTCCGGTCCTTATGGCGGGTTTATTTCTCTTATGTTTCCGTTGATATTGCATTATTGGATTATGTATAGGGGAAAAAATAAAATTATCGAATACGCTATTCTCGCTGTGGGCATCATTTGCCTATTGGTGTTTCCGGCTACACTCAGTCGCACAGCATGGGTTGGGGCAATTGCAGGATGCGTTTTAGTACTGTTTTTCGATACGGGAATAATAGTAAAATTGAATGACTATAAAAAACGGCAACCAAAAAAAGTTATCTTATTAACGGTTATTTGTTCTATTTTATTTATTGGAAGTGTTTTCGGAATTTTTCATCTCAAAAAAGACTCTGCCAACGGTCGCCTCTTTATGTGGAAAATAACGGCGTTGGCTATTAAAGAATCGCCTGCACGAGGAGTTGGATTAGGTGGATTTCCCGCCGCGTACGCGAATGCTCAGATGAATTATTTTAAAAGCGGCAAGGGGTCCGAAACTGAAAAGCTTGTAGCGGGAAGTCCGGAATATGCTTTTAACGAATACCTGCGGATTTTTGTGGAACAAGGAATCCTTGGCGGCATGCTGTTCTTGTTGCTTACTTTTCTCATTATCCGAAGCGGCGTTAAAAACAAACAAACCGGCGCTGCCGGGAGTTTCCTGGCATTATCCGTTTTCGCGTTTGCTTCCTATCCCTATTACTTGTGGGAGTTTTTGATAATGTGGGTGCTGCTCAGCACCATCTGCGTTTCTAAAACAAAAAGATTCTATCGGGAGAAATTAACTAAGCAAAGCATCTATTTTTCAATTCTATTTTTAGTTCTACTGCTCGCCAGTATGCTTCTATGTTTAAAACAACTACAACCTTATAGTCAGGCAAAAAAAGAATGGAAAAAAACTCGTCCGCTCTATTCAGTACGGGCATATCAAAGTATAGCAGATGAATATGGACGACTTTACACCAGATTAAACCACGACCAAAAATTTGTATTTGAATATGCCGTAATACTGAACGCGACGGAACAGCGTGAAAAAGCCGACACAGTTTTGTCCCGCGGCCTCGAATTAAGTTGCGATCCCATGTTTTATAACGTGAAAGGACGTAATTTCCACGAAATGAAAAAATACAAAGAAGCCGAAATGTGCTATTTAAACTCAACATATTTGTTGCCCGAAAGAATTTATCCTTATTATCTATTGACAAAGTTATATGCCGATTCCGCCAACTTTCAACCGGAAAAAATGCGGCAAGCAGCTTTTGCTGTTCTGGAAAAAGAACCCAAAGTTCACTCAGTGGCCATTAACGAGATGCGTGATGAAGTTAAGAAAATACTAAAAGAAAAGGATGCAAAAAATGAACAATAAACAACCGGTAATTAAGAAAATAGGTAATATAACCCTCAATATCTTTTATTATACTTCCATTTTGGTATTTAGTTTTATACTGTTGCGTATATTCGTTTTCGGTTCATACAAAATTCCGACCGATTCCATGGAGCCCACCATTATTCCCGGCGATTACGTATTGGTAAATAAACTGGCTTACGGTGCCCGCCTGTTTGACTTGTTTGACGCGATGGAAGGCAAAGAAGTAAACATAAAACGGGTAAAGGGATATTCCCGCGTTAAAAACAACGACGTGGTTGTTTTCCATTTCCCCCATCCCAATACGTGGGATAAAATTGAAATGAATATGTCAAAATATTTCATCAAACGCTGTATCGGTATTCCCGGCGATACACTTCAAATAATCAACGGCCTTTACGTAATAAATTCTGACACAAGCAAAAGTTACGGGAATATAGCCGATGAGCAAACACTAAGCAAAAAATCAAAAGAACAATTACCCGAAGGCGTGTTTTACACCTTCCCGTGGGACAATACACTCAACTGGAATATCAAAGATTTTGGACCGCTCTATATTCCCCGGATTGGAGATAAAATGATATTAAACAGAAACAACATCCTTTTGTACAAAAAAATAATAGAATGGGAGAAAGGATATTCACTCAGTTTTGAGCGAGATACCC
>CAKUWM010000193.1 GCA_934699305.1 uncultured Saprospiraceae bacterium
GCCTTGTGGTAAGGAAAGTAGGAAGTGTAAAGTATTGAATGGGTTGTGTAAATAGATTCTCTATACCTTTGGAAATATCCAAAATATAAATTCGGGAATCTGTATCCGGCAATATTTTCAATACTCTGTGATATCGATAAGTGAGGATGAAAAGGCGCTTTTGGTCGGGATGAACTACTACATCGGTTACCACATAAGGGTGAAGCCGGAATGTACATCCAATTTGACTTAAGGTGTCAAAGGGTATGGGCTGCATGGCAAAATGGCATACTTTCATAAGATTTGAATTCAATTTGTCTTTAGTGAATAAATGAAGTGTGTTTTGAAACCAACACATTGCTTCACAATCATAAGAATTGGATGTTGTGGACTGAGGATATAAAAAGGATATTGAATCAATGAAGTGAAAGGATTTATTGAGGATGTAAATATTAAAGTTGGTAAAGCCTAACTTGTTGTTTCCGGTGTCACCGATATAAATGCGGCCTAAATTATCTTGAGTGATACATTCCCAATCCCTATTGATTGTCGGAATTGGGATTCGACTCAATAAAGCACCTTTTTTATTTGTTAGAATAACTTCAGGTCTGTTGCCGCTGTCATTAATCCAGACAATCGTATCTCCTGAAAAGACCATCCCGGAATTTTCATTTAAAAAAGCAGGTAAAACTATCCTGTTTTGGGCGATAGCACCCGATATTAACAGGTTAAAAACACTGAATAGTATAAAATGATAGAAAAAATTCAAATCTTTATGCGTTTTCTGTAAAAAGGGGCGTTGGTTCAATATTAATTGGAATTGTAACCACTAAAATAGCAATAATTGGAAGAAACGAAACAAGGTAGTTTTACAAAGGAGGATAAAGAAGCTGTCCAGTCAATTAAGATATCGAAGGCGATATGGCCTATTTTGATAGGTGTAGGTGTCGTTGGGTATTTATTTTGGAAACAATTTGATATAGAGGAATTTAGGAAGATATCCTGGTCAACGGGTGCGTTTTTTGCTATTGGACTGTCGATATTTTTCATGATGTGCAAGCATTTAAGCTACTCTTACCGATTGTATATATTGTCAGAAAAGGAGTTTAGTTTTCTAAAGTGCATTCAATTGATTTTTATCTGGGAATTTAGCTCTGCAATTGCTCCGACTGCGGTTGGCGGGTCGGCGGTTGCACTTTTTGCATTGGCTCAGGAAAAGTTATCAGCCGCCAGGACAACAGTAATTGTTATATATACAGCTATTTTGGATTCTTATTTCTTTGTGATATCGTTGCCGATATTGTTTTTGATTTTTGGTCCTGAAATGATTAAACCCGGATTAAAGTCTTTGGATTTTACTTCTGTTGTCGGCAGTGCTTTGCTGACAGCATATATATTTAAAACTGCCTATAGTACACTTTTTTTGTATGGTTTGTTTTTTAGTCCTAAAAAAATAAAGGCCGTGCTGGCAGGCATAACATCTTTGCCTTTGTTGAAGAGGTGGCATCGCAAAGCTATCAAGTTGGGAAATGATATTATTCTGGCTTCACAAGAAATTAAAGGGAAGTCCTGGCGGTTTCACCTTGGCGCTATGTGGACAACTTGTCTGGCTTGGATTTTTAGGTTTTTAATTTTAGTCACTCTTATACTTGGTATAATAGGAGGTCTGGAAAAAGGGTGGTATGTTATTCTGGAATTATATGCACGAATACAGACAATGTTTATGGTGATCATGTTTAGTCCTTCTCCTGGTGGCTCAGGTATCATTGAAGGCGTTTTCGGCGGTTTTTTATCTGATTATATACCTGTAGGAGTGTCGTTGATTATAGCTCTTCTTTGGCGCATAATTTCGTATTATTTTTATCTCTTTGCCGGTGTGATTATTGTGCCTAATTGGTTAAATAAAATTATTAGGGAACGTACAAAAGCAGGGAAAGAAACCACTATTTAAGCTTAACTGAAATTCAATAGTAAAGGTTTTGAAAAAGCCGTATGGTGCTGATTATGAGAGACGTCCCGATATATGAATCGTCAATGACTTCTTTAAACCATTGATTACGAGCTGCAGATTGATTCCGCATTTGTCTATTGAGGGATTTGGGTTTAATTCTTTAATTGTTTATATGATTTTACCTCAATTTGATGGTCTTTGACTTTTCATTTTTGAAAAATGAGGAAGTAGCTTGAAGAGTGTATTATATTTGCGTATATAAATAAATTCATAAATGTCAATTCTTGTTTTAGGAATTCTTGCTTTAATAGGTTATTCGCTGTTTTCGAAAGGTTATTTTAGGTTTCAACCCGAAGGTAAATTGTATGAAAGCAATACAAATATTGTATATAAATTTTTGGCTGAAAAGCAATCCGAATTGGTTGCTTTCGACAGGGAAGAGTTTTCGTTGATTTCAGGTAATAGAATGAAACTAAAAAGCAAGTCATTTTTTGATAAACCCATTGAAGGTATCTTGTTATCCATTTACAACGAGCCATTTGTTGCTTTTAAAGTTATTTATCATTCAGAGAAGTTGAAAACAGGTGTTATCGGAATAGCTACCCATAAAAACACCTATTTGTATGTGATGAAAAAAGATCATGTAGATGTTTTTTTTGACAAAAAGCCTCTTGGGACTATCCAAATGGGAGGCAAACTGTTTTTCCCCGGTACGAAAACGGAAATAGCCTCTTTTTCTTTGAAAGATGCAACAGAATATTTAATACGCATTGGCGGAGTGCCCTGTGCTGAAGTAAAACACGAAGTCGCGGAAAATAGCCTTCCACAAAGGATTATAGAGACTTTTGACGTGCAGGAAGCTTCGGGGGATTTTGCCATGCGTACTCTGATTTTCTATATCATAGGGCTGGGAATTAAGTTGTGATAGATGCAATTGTTATTTGTTGATTTTTTAAGATAAGAGCTTTTTATAATGTAATATATTGGTGTGTGTAATATATAAAATTCATATAATGAGTTGTTTGTCATGTATGGTTATGCAAGTTGAATTTTAGTTACCTTCTAATAAAAGTTGAATCATCAAGAATATTTTATTCTTGGAAAAATACGAATTGAACGCCAAAGACTTGCCAGGTAAATGAGGTTTGGCAATAGCTAATACCGATTTGACTCTAAACATCCACCAATTGATGGAAAAGATATATTGGTCTATTTTCCTTTAACAATTCGAATAAAATTGATTTTGGGTTATAAATACAGTTTCTCTAAGAAAAGTATAACTTTACGGTAGAAAATCAAAGTTATGTGCCGGTTGAAGCGTAATATTTTCCTTTTTTTAGTTACAATCCTTACATTGGGTGCATGTCGAAATTCAGTTAAAACGACGACGGAGACTGTAAATCTGGCTATTTCAGAAAGCCCGGAGACTTTATTTCCTTATTTTGCAAAATCAACCGTTGCCGGCCAAATCAGCAGTAAGCTTTACTTGCCGATGGCAGATTTTAATGCGAAGACATTGGAGTTAGAGCCGGTTTTGCTTGAAGCGATACCTGTGCCGGTGATTGATTCCTCGGGAGAAAAATATCAATTTAGGTTGTTAAAAAATGCATCTTGGAGTGATGGGCGCCCTATTACAGCCAATGACGTTCTGTTTACCTTGAAAATGATCATGAATCCTTTTCATAATTATGGTTCGGTAAGGTCAACCCTTGTCAATATTTCGCAATTGAGCACTCCTGACCCAACATCCAAAGAATTTACGGTCGTATTTTCGGGTAAATATCATCTTGACCTTGAAGCTTTTACTAATTTACCCTTACTGCCAGCTCATTTTATTGATCCGAATAATGAAATGGCTCAGTTTAGCTGGAATGCATTGATACATTATACCGATTCGCTAGATAATAAGAAGGATTCTATGGCATTGGCAAATGTCTCTAATCAAGCCAATTTTCTAAAGGATGACTTTACAAAGCACGTTGGTAGTGGACCTTATGTTGTAGCAGAGTGGTCACCCAATCAAAGACTGACTCTTGCAAAGATTGAGAACTATTGGGGTGAGGACAAGGCATCCAATAACATTGACTTCCAAGCCATACCCTTGAAAATCAATTATTTAATATTCCCTGAGGAAAGTACGGCATTGGCAGCATTAAAGGCAGGGCAAGTCGATGTTATGCCTGATGTGAAGGATGAAACGATAGATTTGATAAAAAACGATCAGGTTTTGGCTAAAAATTTTAATGTGGTTTCTTCGGATGTGCTGCAGTACTATTACATTGGCATGAATAATAAAGGGTCATTGTTGCATGATGTAAACGTTCGGAAAGCTTTGGCACATTTAGTCAATGTAGATCAAATCATCGAAACCTTGGTCGGAGGGAATGCCGATCGGGTTAAAAGTCCGATACTTCATCAAAAACCGTATTATGTTCCTAATTTGCCTTTGGTAGATTTTAATCCGGATAAGGCGACCGAATTACTCAAACAGTCCGGTTATTCAAAGGTAGGGAATGATGGAATCAGACAAAAAATAGTCAACGGGAAGCCGCAAAGGCTGACTTTCTCTATTTTAACCACCGGAAAACAGTTAGGTAAAGATGTTGCTACATTATTAAAAAATGAGGCTCAAAAAGTTGGAATAGAAATTAAAATTGAAATTTTAGATTTCCCTAAAATATTAGAAAGGGTAAAAGCAGGCAACTACGACCTTGCTAACCTTGTTGTTAAGCAATTTCCCGGGCTTGATGACCCGTACATTGGCTGGAATTCGTTCAATGCGTATGGGCGAGGTTCCAATTATTGTAATGTCGTTGATCCGGAGATTGATCGTATTACGGAAGCAATACGCACCACCACAAATGCCAAGGATAGAAATCGACTTTATCAAGAATTTCAAATGAAATTAGTGGCATTGCAACCGGTAATTTTCCTCTTTAGTCCTAAAAATAATATTGTAATTAAGGATGGATTGACGATGGTGACATCAGCAAAGAGACCGGGTTATTTTGAAAACACGGTTCATTCGCACTAAATGCTTTAAATCATGACATCTTGATTGCCGATATACCAAAGATCATTGCAAAAGGTGCATTTTACTTGATTCGGATGGTTTTTCAGGTAACATTAGTTGTATTAGCGGTATATTTTATGGCGGGTATCCTATCCGGCAATTCTCAGGAGCCGGAAGGCATAGATGAGGTTGATCGCTTGGAAGGCCGGTTGCCTATGTTTTATCTTTCCGTCTTACCTAATTGGTATGATAGCCGGTTGGAGTTGATTTCCGGTGGATTGGTTAAGAAGCAAGGTGTGCGCTTTTTAAAGCAGGGAATGAATTTCGACGATTGGAAGACTTTTCAAAATACGACAAAAAGCCTTTCAATTTTGCAGGAGTATCGAGAATGGAATTCATGGAGATATAATTTGGATAGGCAAGAGCTGCAACGTCAACTATCCAATGCTATCTCAGCGGGAAATATTGATTCAATAGTGGTTAAAAAGCTAAAACTCCTGCACCGGTTAATTCAATTTAAGGATTCTCATAGCCTAAGTAGATGGATTCCGGCTATTCACTGGTGGGGAAAGAATAATGCTTTTTATCAAGAAGCAAAGAATTTTTTATTGAATGGCGGCAAGATGCAGCAAATACGTTCTGCCGGATATTTGTCTTTTGTATTGAGTATTCTGGCTTTCTGCTTTTCTGTAATTGGTGGGACTGTTCTTGCTTTGTGGTATATGAGAATGAATAAAAAGTGGCAAGGAATTTGCATGGTTATCCTGAATATCTTATATGTTTTTCCAATATTTTGTTTAGCAGTTTTGGCTGTTCAGTTCTGTACATCCAATTATTACAGTGATTTTCTACATATATTTCCCGGTCCGGGAGATTTTCTATTAATGCCTTCCACCTCATTTATTGACGTGTTGGGA
>CAKUWM010000194.1 GCA_934699305.1 uncultured Saprospiraceae bacterium
GCAGCAACAAAAATAAAATATAACAAATATCAAAAAGATTTATTGGTATCCAAGGACATGTTAGAGGAAGCATGGGAGACCGGATTATTGGAAGGAGAAGCCAAAGGAAGGGCTCATGGAAAGATAGAAGGAAAGAAAGAAGGGAAAATAGAAATAGTCTTAAGTTGCTATGCCCAAGGATTTCATATTACAATAATATCCAAAATTACCGGATTTTCAGAAGTGGAGGTTACCCGCATTTTGAAAGACCATAATAACAAATAGAGTATTATTAATATTGCTTTGAAATCAAGCAACAACAAGCTGACTTGATTTAAATCATCTTTTCCAAAAAGCATTCTACTTGAGTAGGTTTGAGTTTAGCTGAGTTTATCCAGAATTTTGTGTCTGGAATATAAACGACCTGCGTGCTAAATTTTGTATCTTTAATAAAACCCATATTCTGCAAATGGGTATAGTGAGTTTAGCCAGTATTATGTATTCATTACAAAACAAATAAGTCCAAAATTCGTTTTAATACCTTTGACAGTGAGATTTCAAAAATAGTTATCCTACATTTGCCACATATTTTTGATATATGAAACAAATATCCTTGATATTATTTTTTTGTTGGTTCTTCCAAAGTATTTCTGCTCAAAGCCTCGAATTGGCAAGGCAATATTACGAAGATGCTGAATATGAAAAGGCTGCATCCATATATCAGTCATTGTGGAATAAAAATAAAGCTAACACAACCTATTTGGATGCCTTGACAGATTGTTACATAGCCATGAAAGATTATGACGCTGCCGCAAAGGTCGTCTCAGGGGCTGTGGAGCAATTTCCCGGACAGCTTCATCTGCGGGTATCGTACGCTTCGCTCTTATCTATAATGGACAAAACCTCTGAAGCCAACAAGCAATACAATATTATTTTAAAGGATTTACCTGCCAATCCGAGTATCATCCTCCTTACAGCCAGAGCATTAGATCGTACCGGGAAGCCTGAGCTTGCTATAGAAGTCCTTGAAAAAGGAAGAACACTCATTCCTCCGGGAGCAATCTTCACCTATGATTTAAGCCAACTGTATATGAAGACAGGTCAACAGGAAAAAATGCTTGCCATAGCTATAGATCAACTCATCGAAGATCCGGCTTATTATAACTCATTTACCTCTACTATACAACGGAGTTTTACCAATGATTCTGAATATGACAATTTGTTGAAGGTAGTCTTTCAAAAGGTTCAACAGTATCCAGAAAATGCCCAACTCATTGAATTGCTTTCCTGGATTTACATACAAAAGAAAGACTTCATCAATGCGATGAGACAGCTCAAAGCGCTGGATATCAAGTTGGGTAACAATTATTCAAGGGTTTATTCATTAGCCATGACAGCGTACAACGAAGACCAATATGATGTTGCTATTTCAGGATTTGATTATATCATGGATAAAGGTCAAGCCAACCCTTACTTTTACGAAGCCGCGCGATACAAAATGAAATCAATGGTGGATAAAAGTATTCTCAAAACCGAAATATCTCCTGACAATCGAGCTATTATCGATAAAGCATACTCAGACTTCATAAACACTTATTCTGAAACAGGGAGAGCCATCTATCTTGTATATGATTATGCTGAATTTCTCATGCTTTATCACCATGATTTGGACAAGGCTATTTCGATTTTACAAGCTGTTGTTGATAAAAAGAACAATAATCCTCCGTCATTAGCAGAAATCAAGATAAGACTTGCAGATTATTTGCTGATAAAAGGAGAGAGATGGGATGCGTCCTTACTGTACAGCCAGGTGGATAAAGATTTCAAAGAAGGAAGTATAGGACAAGAGGCAAGATTTAAAAATGCGAGACTTTCTTATTTTGTCGGCGATTTCGACTGGGCTCAGGCACAGTTTGACGCGTTAAAAACCGCGACTACCAGAATGATTTCCAATGATGCTATCGATTTAAGTGTGTTTATTCAGGAAAATATGGGTATGGATTCGACTTTTGAAGCGTTGAAGAAGTATGCTGTCACTGAACTATTAATCTATCAGAACAAATTACCTCAAGCCCTTGTCCAATTGGATTCACTTCTTACCCAATATCCCAACAATGCCCTGGATGATGATGTATTATATGCCAAAGCTCATATCTATGTCAAGATGAAGGAATATGACAAGGCTATTGCTTGTTATGAAAAAATATTTACCGACTATAAAGAAGAAATCAGGGCTGATAATGCCATGTATGAACTGGCACAACTTTATGACAATATTTTGGATAATAAAGAAAAAGCTAAAAATTTATATGAGCGATTGTTCAATGAATATAGTGATAGTGTGTTTTCTTATGATGCCCGTCAAAGGTTCAGGACACTAAGGGGCGATGCCAATCAATGATATCCTTTGGAGCAAAATAATACCTAAAAAAAAGGACCAGAAAAAATATTTTTGAAAAAATATTTGGTCATGTGAAAAAGAAAGCAATACATTTGTGCCATTGAATTAATAAGAATGATTAACAATTTTTCAAATATGATGTGTATGTGTATGCGATTAAATGCGCAGGGGCATCTATTTGAATAAAAGATATATAAATTTATATTTAAAAAGCCTCTGCCGACAAGCAGGGGCTTTTTTTATGTTTAAAACAATTGAAATACAATGAATAATATTCTCAGAAATAACGTAATGGCAACTATGATGATGCACATGATGATGTGTTGTCGCAAAAGCTATTGCCAAAGGTTACGAACGGGATAAAATCATATTAAAGATTTCTCATTTTCTCACAGTCCTTTTGGCAAAACCGAAAGGACTTTTTTTTTGCAACAAATTAATTATTAACCATAAAAAGTACTTATCATGAGTCCATTAAATTTTTCAACAAAGGCATTAAGAACAGGAGTAACTCCCGAAATAAACAGAGCCTCTATCCAGACACCTATATTCCAGACGGTGTCTTATGTTTTTGACAACACTGATCACGCCGCAAGTGTATTCAATCTATCTGTTGCTACGCCTATTTATACCCGACTCAACAATCCGACCAATGGTGTGCTGGAGCAGAGACTTGCAACCTTAGAAGGAGGAATAGCAGCTGTTGTAACGGCTTCAGGCCAAGCCGCTTTAGCAACTACCTTTTTAACCATATTACAGGCGGGTGACCACATAGTTTCCTCCAGCAGCATCTATGGAGGGTCGTACAACCTACTAAACCACACACTTAGAAGGTTTGGCATTGAAACAACCTTTGTAGATTCTGACGACCCTTCCAATTATCAAACTGCTATCCGCCCTAATACCAAGGCAATATTTATTGAATCGGTGGGCAATCCTAAGCTTGATGTCTTAGACATTGAGGCCATCGCCACCATTGCTAACAAAAACAACATTCCACTCATTGTAGATAACACTTTGGCTACCCCATATCTGCTTAATCCTATACAATATGGAGCCAACGTCGTCATCCATTCGATTACCAAATATATCTCGGGCAATGGTTCGTCTTTGGGAGGAGCCATCATTGACGGTGGTAATTTCGACTGGGCCAATGGTAAATTCCCTGCTTTTTCTCAGCCGTCAGATGGATATCACGGATTGGTCTTCACTGAGCACTTCGGCAAGGCAGCACTCACAGGCAAGTTGGTAGCTGAAGGCTTACGTGACTTTGGCAGTGCACTGAGTCCGTTTAATGCATTCCAGATACTTCAAGGATTAGAGACCCTTTCTCTCCGCATAAGGAAACAAAGCGACAATGCCCTTGCCATAGCTCAATGGCTCGAAGCCCAAGATGAAGTAGCATGGGTCAACTATCCCGGCTTAGAATCCAGTGAATACCACGATTTGTCTAAAAAATATCTTCCGACAGGTCAAAGTGGTATCATCACATTTGGTCCAAAAGGTGGATACGAAGCTGCTAAAACTATCGCAGATTCAACAACACTATTTACGCTAATGGCTAATTTTGGAGACTCGAAGTCGCTAATTATCCATCCTGCATCGACCACTCATCAACAACTTTCCGATGAAGAGCAAGAACAATCCGGAGTAAGTTCTGACTTAATACGCATTTCTATTGGCCTGGAAGATATAGAAGACCTAAAGCAAGACTTGAAAGCGGCATTAAAACAAGCAAATCAATTAGCCTTAGTGGGTTAAACCAGAACTCAACAATCGAGGTTTCCCATGACCTTAGGTTGCTGATTATAAAGGCAATCCGATATACAAATCGTATCGAAACCATTGATTACAAGTCGTAAATCGATAGAGCAATTGTTTAATTCAGAATTTGGATAAATTCAATTTTGGCCCCTTTCATTAAATCAAAATGATATCAACGTATTATGAGCAAACGAATAGAAATCGAGATTGGAAATTATGTTTTTCCCGATGGCACATCCATGAATATAATGCTTACAGGGCAATTATTTGGAAGGCCCTTAGGTGAAGTGCCTATCGTACTCATCAATCATGCTCTAACGGGAAATAGTCAGGTTGCCGGTGAGGAAGGGTGGTGGAAAAGCCTCATCGGGGTAGGCAAAGTCATTGACTTGGATGCATATACAGTCATTGCTTTCAATATTCCCGGAAATGCTTTGGATCCATACTCCCACTCTATCCTACCGCATTACAAAAGCTTTACTACCAAGATTATTGGAGAGTTATTCTGGAGAGGATTAGAACACTTAGGTATCCACCGGCTATATGCTATAGTCGGTGGAAGCTTAGGCGGCGGAATAGCCTGGGAAATGGCATTTCTAAAGCCATTGTGTGTCGATCATCTCATTCCAATTGCTTGTAGTCCGACATCTTCAGATTGGCTAATTGCCAATGTATTGGTTCAGGAAAACATCCTAAACCATTCTGATAATCCAATCCAAGATGCAAGGATGCATGCAATGCTGATGTATCGAACGCCTGAATCTATCCACAATAAATTCAGATTTCGTTACAATCGAAATGAGAATCAATATATGGTTGAGAGTTGGTTGCGCTATCATGGAGATGCATTGAAAAATCGATTTGGACTTCAATCATATAAGTTGATGAATCATCTGTTGAAGACCATAGGTGAAGACCTAACCTGGAATCAGATGCTCGAATTTGCCGGATCGTGCGCCGTTAAAATCCACATGGTGGCTATCGATACGGACTATTTATTCACGCTTAAAGAACAATGGGCAGTATATAAGTTGTTGCGCCGTCGTAAAAAGGACATCAACTTTCATAAAATCAACACCATACATGGGCATGATGCCTTCCTCATTGAATACCAACAATTAAACCAATTCCTTAATCCCATTTTTAAAAAAGAAAGCAATGAAAAACGCAATAAAATCAATACAACCTACGAGGTTGACTCAATATGACGGATATTCAAGTCCGGCAAAAACAAGTGATACAGGGGATGTATATCATAGCAACGATGATGCTTCTAGCGAAAGAGGTACGATATATTCCGCTGTCACATCAGACAAGTATATCAAGCCAGCTAATGAAACATCTAAAAAAATCAACATCGCCATCTTTGGTCATGGCACCGTCGGTGGCGCGCTTATTCGGCAGATTACTGAATCCAGAGCACACATCATCGCCAGAAAAAACCTTGATATCAATATTTTTGCTGTCGCTAATTCAGAGAAAATATGGCTAAGTACAAATGGTATTGCTGACGATTGGGAAATTAAACTTAGTAGTGAAGGAAAGCCTTATTCGATCGAAAAAGTTTTGCAATATGCACATCATCATCAATTAGAAAACCTTATCGCGGTGGACAACACGGATTCTGAATCTTTTGTTGAAAACTATATTCCCTTGATTAAAGGAGGCTTTGACTTGGTATCTTCGAACAAAATAGGCAATGCACTTACTTAC
>CAKUWM010000195.1 GCA_934699305.1 uncultured Saprospiraceae bacterium
CAGAAGCTGCCGCTGAGAAGATAGGAAGCAATAGCTCGATGGCAAGGGTAGGGGCTTTATATCATGATATTGGTAAGATGAAACAGCCATTTATTTATACTGAAAATCAAACAAATGTAAATCCACATGATGCACTTGATCACGTGACAAGCGCTAAACTAATCATCGAACATGTACCGGAAGGTGTTAAGATTGCCAAGAAGTATGGTTTGCCTAATATTATTATTGATTTTATAAAGACACACCACGGCACGACTAAGGTGGAGTTTTTCTACAGAAAATTTGTTAAAGAGCATGCTGAGCATGCTGTTGATGAAAAAGTATTTACCTATCCCGGACCAAGACCAAGAACTAAAGAACAGGTAATTGTGATGCTTGCTGATACCGTGGAAGCAGCTGTGAGGAGTTTGGTTAATCCGACAGAAGAAGAGATTAATGACATGGTTGATAAGTTGATCCATGCAAAGATAGAGGGAGGGCAATTAGATAGGTCTGAAATTACTTTTGAAGATGTCCAGACGTGTATTCGAGTATTCAAGGCGATGTTGCTCAATATGAATCATATAAGAGTAGCGTACCCTGACCCTGTGGATGGAGAAAAGTAAAAATTATTTTTAAAAAATCGTAGCGTCGTTTTCCTACACACTTTCTAATACAGTGGCATAGCCTTGCCCCACGCCAATACACATCGTAACCAAGGCGTACCTTCCCTTATTTCTTTTAAGTTGAAGTGCGGCACTGTGGATTATTCGACTTCCTGACATGCCTAATGGATGACCTAAGGAAATGGCACCACCTTGTGGATTGATGCGTGGATCATCTGCATCCAAATGTAAAGCATCTGTACAAGCTAAAACCTGTGCTGCAAAGGCTTCATTAATCTCTATATGATCCATGTCTGAAATTGTAAGACCTGCTTTAATTAATGCCTTTTGACTGGCCGGCACAGGCCCAATGCCCATGATACGAGGTTCTACACCGGCAACAGCTGAGGAAACTATCCTGGCCAAGGGTTGCAAGTTGTGGGAGACTAAAGCTTGTTCAGAAGCAATTAAAAGGGCTGCTGCACCATCATTTAAACCGGAGCTGTTGCCGGCAGTGACGCTACCTTCCTTTTTAAAAGCTGGTCGTAAGGAGCTTAATATTTCGACAGTTGTATTCTCTCGTGGAAACTCATCTTTGTCAACGATATAGTGTTCATGCTTTGACTTGATGACTTCAACAGGAATAATTTCATCTTTAAAAAGATTGGCTTTACGTGCAGCCGCAACTTTAGCTTGAGAGTTATAGGCAAATTGATCTTGTCTAATGCGGCTAATTTGGAACTTTTCAGCTAAGTTTTCAGCTGTTTCTCCCATTCCTTCAGAACCATACACGGTTTGAAGGGCTGGATTAATAAATCTCCATCCAAAAGATGAATCATACATTTTTGAATCTCTACCAAAAGCAGTGCTTGCTTTGCCGATGACCCATGGTCCACGCGACATATTTTCCACACCTCCTGAAATAAACAAGTCGCCATCACCGGCTTGAATGGCTCTATGGGCGTGTATTACGGAAGACATCCCGGAGGCACAAAGTCTATTTACCGTCTCTCCGGGAACTGAAAATGGTAGACCAGCCATGAGAAGACTCATCCTTGCAACATTGCGATTGTCTTCACCTGCTTGATTGGCACAGCCTATAATGACATCATCTATGGCGGATAAATCCAAATTGGGATTCTTCTTGATCAAGCCCTTCAAGGCTATTGTTAATAAATCATCAGTACGGACAGGGGCCAAGACGCCGCCAATATTTCCAATTGGTGTTCTGACACCATCAACTATATAAGATTGTCTGCTCATATTATATGTTTTATTGGATAAATGATTTGGTAGCTATCTTTTTATCGAGGGTTGAATCCTGGACACCCATTTCTTTGGTAAGATTCCAATATTCCATCGCTTTGACCGTATTTTTATTCATAAAATATACGTCTCCTGCCAATTCGACTATGGATGGATATTTGAGACCGTTATCATTGATGGCTTCCTCTACCCATTTAAGTGCGGAGGTATAATTTTTATCTTTAAACTCAATGGAGGCTACCGTTGCATTGACAAAAGGATCATTTGGGCGGTTAATGACAACCTGATCCATGATTTTTCTGGCGAAAGTGAGCTTTACACCAAATTCAGTCAAAAGTCCTGCTACTTGCGATTTTAGATCCGTGTTGTTTTTACTCAAAGATTCGGCTTTAGAGAGATATTTTTCTGATGCTTCTTTATTTTTTGTAATAGATTGGGCGATAGTGAAAAGTACAGCAATAATGGCTGCCTGAGGCTGTGAATCAGAAGCCATTAATTCAGCATTTTGAAGAGTATTTAAAGCATTAGAAATTTCACCGTATTTAATTTGGGCATAGGCCAAGTTGATATATACATTTAATTTGTTAGGAAAAATATCCAATGTCTGGTTGGCGAAGATTTTCATTTCGTCATATTTCTTAAGATAGTTCAGTATTAAAAACTTTTGGTCATAGACAGAATAAATTGTTTTATTAAGTTCAATGGATTGATTATATGCCTGAAGAGCTTGGAGATAGTTGCCTAAATGGAGGCAGATATCTCCTGATAATGCCCATGCTTTAGCTTCGCCGGGGTGGGTTGAAACAAGGATTTCGGATATTTTTTTTAGAGGAGTGATCAAGCTGGTATCGCCAAATTGAATGTATTTGTCCAAAAAAGGTATAATTTCATTGACCTTTTGGTCTATAGATACATTATTACTCGCAACCAATCCGGTGATTGAAGAGAGTTTTTGACCTTCAGGGCTTTGAGGAGAGTTTAATTCTTTCATTGCGACATTAGCCCTTGCATTATTTGGGTCAATAGCAAGGATTTCTTTATATAAATTCAGAGCTTCAACCTTTCTGTCCATATATTGGTATGCCCCGGCCAATCTTTCTTTGTAAAATAAATTATCAGGTGCAATGGCTACGAGATGGCGTAAGGTAGAAAGGGCATCTTCTGTTTTTTCGGCATTGAGTTGAATCTGAAATTTCCGAAACAAGCTTTCTTCACTTTCCCCAAATTGGGATATCATTCGGTCTATTGATTCAATGGCTTTGTCCGGCATACCTGCATCGCTGTATAACCTGGAAAGTTTGATATAATATTCTTCAACGCGGGGGTGGTTAGAAATAATTTGTTCATAAATTTCGGCTGCCATCAAAGAGTTTTTCTGGGTTTCATAGATTTGGGCTTCAAATATCGGATAATAAAGGTTTTCTTTGTCTAGGATGGTGGCTTTTTTAGCATTCAGTTGTGCATTGTCGTAATCTTTTTCTACAAATAGAGCTCTCGCCAACTCATAATAATAAACCGATTCGGATTTGTTTTCTTTTATCAATCCTTTTAATATGGGGATAGCGTCTTTAGACTTGCCTATGAGTCGCAATGATATTGCATTGATCAACTTTTCTTCACTTTTGACTTCTTGCTCACTGTAAGTCGTAGTGTCCTTGGTTGAAATAGTTTCAATCTGGGCAAATCCAACGAGGTGGAAGATGCAAATAAAACCAAAGATCTGTATGTATTTCACCTTAGAAAAATTATTTTGATTAATAACGTATTTTTAATGCAAAGGTTGCTCTTAGCTTAGCTCTTACATGATTTATTTGGTGATAATGTTCATTAAGTGAAAGAAGTCTCAATGTTTACTTGCCTCCTGTAGAGCCAAATCCACCCGCACCTCGATCTGTTGGACTTATGTCTTCAACTTCAATTAGACTTACAGTTTCATGGCGGGCAAATACAACCTGAGCGATGCGTTCACTGGGATCGATAGTCTGTAATTCATTACTTAGGTTGATCATTGGAACTTTGATCTCGCCTCTATAGTCACTGTCAATTGTGCCGGGAGCATTGATGACCGTCAATCCTTTTTTTATTGAAAGGCCACTACGGGGTCTAATCTGTGCTTCTGTACCCGGCAATAATTCAATATATAGTCCGGTAGGAATCAAAATACGTTCCAAAGGGTGTAATTCAATGGATATATCAATATTAGCACGAAGATCCATGCCTGCACTTCCGGAAGTTTCATATCGGGGTAATGGATTGCGTGATTTGTTGATTATTTTAACTTGCATTGAAAAAAATTAGTTGAACAGGGCGAATATACATACTTTTTGCAATAAAAGGTCAATGTTATAGCCTTTGCATCGTGCATCAATAATAAATACAAGGATTTATTCCCAATGCATGGAGAGAGTAAAATTAATAATTAAATTGTTGCAAGATTAAATAGCGAACAGAAGAAATGATTCTTTATTCTACTACTGCCACTTTCATCATATTAGTCATACCTCGTGCTTTTAAAGGCATTGAGCCAACAAACACAACAGTCTGACCGGATTTTATTCTGTTTTTAGACTTTAAAATATGCAAAACTTCCGTGATAGTTTCGTCTGTGGTGTTAAAGCCGTCATAGTAAAAACATCTGACGCCCCAGACTAAGTTGAGCATTCCTGCTATTTCCTTTCTATCTGAGAAAATAAATATCTCTGCCGGACTTCGGTAAGAAGATATTTTAAAGCCGGTGTAACCCTGAGCGGTCATTCCAATGATGGCAGATGCTCCCAGTTCTTCGGCTGTTTTAGCAGCATTGAAACAAACAACATCCGACATAAATGTTTCAGATTTGGGGGATGGATAAGGTCGAATATGATTTTTTGGATAATTTTTTTCAGCTTCAGCGATGATGCGGTTCATAGCCCGGACAGTCTCCACAGGATAGGCACCCACACTAGTTTCTCCGCTTAACATAACGGCGTCAGTTCCTTCCAATACAGCATTGGCGACATCGGTAACTTCTGCTCTTGTAGGAGATGGATTGGTAATCATACTGTCCATCATTTGTGTTGCGACGATGACCGGCTTGCCGTATTGTACACATAGAGCGATAATTCTTTTTTGAATACCGGGCAGCTTTTCTATGGGCATTTCTACACCAAGGTCTCCTCTTGCTATCATGATACCATCAGAAGCTTTGACAATTTTTTCTATTTTTTCAACGGCCTGCGGTTTTTCTATTTTGGCAATAACACATGCTTGGTGTTGAAATCGTTTGATTCTTTCTTTGAGATCTTTGATTTCTTTCGGACTACGTACAAATGAAAGAGCTATCCAATTGACCGGTTGGGTCATTAAAAAATCAAAATCTTCTATGTCCTTTGTGGTTAATGCCGGTAAAGATACATGTGTATCCGGCAAGTTGACACCTTTGTTGGAGGAAAGCTCTTTGCCAAATAGAACCTTTAGTCTCACCCGATCTACATTATTGGTCTCGATGACTTCCAATCCTACCTTGCCATCATCTACCAGGACTTTTTCTCCTACTTCGACATCAGCTGCAAATTGTTGATAAGACATATATATTTTCTCGGAATTGCCTACACACTTTTCATTGACAAATGTAAGTATATCGCCCGGATGTAGTTCAAGTGAATTGTTCTCGATTTGACCGACTCTTAGTTTTGGCCCTTGTAAATCAGCAAGGATTCCTATATTGATTTTGTAATCTTTGTTTAGCTTGGTTATTGTTTCAATCTGGCGGGCAGCTACCTCATGTGAACCGTGAGACATATTGATTCTAAAAACGTCAACTCCAGCCCTAACCATTTCAAGCATGGTTTCATAAGCATCACTGGCGGGGCCAAGAGTAGCAACAATCTTTGTGTTTTGAAAAGTACGATTTGGCATGATGATATCTAAATAAATTTGTTTGAGAATACAAAATTAGTGTACTTTTTACAATAATTAAGTGATAAATTGTGACAAGAATTTAATTTATAACAATCAATAATAT
>CAKUWM010000196.1 GCA_934699305.1 uncultured Saprospiraceae bacterium
CCCATGCAGGATATTTATACTAAATATAAGAGTAGAAATGCCATTGAGTTAATGTTTGTTGGGATTAAGAGCGTACTAAAAGCAGATGTGTCTTTTATGCAAAAAGAAGAGTCTCTCAATGGATGGATGTTTATAAATCATATAGCCCTGTAATGGTATTATAAGATATACGCACTGTTAGCTGAAAACAGACTGCCTCATAAGTACTCTGTGAAACACTTCATTACAGAACTGAAAGAACATCGAAAGGTCCTTATTAATAATGAATGGATAGAGGAAATCATGCTGAAAGGCACAAAAAAATTACTGACTAAGCTGAATCTATATTCCGTAAATTCAATTAAGAGCTAAGGATAAACGAATATTGCTTCTATTTCAAATCTTTTTCCCGGATTTTTTGCGAGAAAGGCCTCCCATTCCGCCGGCTCAATACCAAAAGCTCCGAGCGGTCCATCTCGCTTGTAATTGAAGTATTTCTCGACGGCGGCGGCATTGCCCATCTTAGTGCTGAGATCGGGGTGGATACGGTTGATGTCAGCGAGGAATACAAAAAATGTTTTATTGTCCTTTTGACAATGATAGAACCATAGTCTTCGACATAATCGAAACCATGTGCACTAAAAAGAAATTCAAGGATTTCTTTCAGAAAAATGTGGCGACTTTATAACCAGGTAAGTGTTAATATTTGTTAATATGGACGATTTTTTATGGTAACTATTTTGTTGCCTTTAATACACTTTTGTTGCTTATTAGGTACATTTTGAACTAGGATCGTTAAAATACAGTAATTCCGTTTTAGGTATCAATAGAGTTAGCGTCTATAAATTTTTCCAAAAGTACCCTTAACCTCGATTTATAGGCATCAAAACTCTCTTTATCCGCTAAAAAATCAATATCATCTGTTTTGATAAGTGTTCCTTTATGAAAAGGCTCTATACTGACGTTCATTAATTCTGGAACTTTAATCCCTAGTTCATCCGAATAGTAGGTAAGCCACCCGAGGGGGTATTTAATATCAAACTCCTTGTAAATTTCCGCTACACTTGGAATCGAAACTCGAACTGTACAATATTGAAAATCCATAGCTGTCGATAATTCTTCAGCAATATCTTCATAAAAAGAGTATTCGAATAAAGTCTCTCTACTTTTTGGTGTTATTACTATGCCATTGGTTTGGTAACCCATACCAATCGAACAATCAAATAAAAGCTGCCCACTACTATTGAAATAAGAAAACCACCCGCTAAAACCTTTTCCTATTTGTCTACGGTAACTAATTGTAGGTTTGTTGTTGCCTTCAAATTTTGTAATTTCATTCCATTCTTTATTCAGGATTTGATTAGCTATAATTTCAACAATGTCGCTTTTACCCAACTCTAAATCAATAGGTATATTTTTATTAGAATGATAGTAAATTGGATCACTAAATTCACTAAATCTATTCTTTAAGCACGATAAAATATCGACCATCCAATTTACTGATTCTTGGATTGATCTACCTTGGTTGTTTTCTGTATAAGAAATAACAGATAAGTAACTCTTCGCTTTCATACTACTTAAAAACCACCTCAATTGAATTGAACGGAATGTTTATAAAATTAGGTTCTAAAAGATAGTTTCCAATTTGCCCATTAAATAATGCTCTTATTCCCTCAGAACCTAGGGGTGTTGATACTTCCCACCTTATTGGTTTACCATTAGCATCATGTAGTTGACCTTTTGCTTGGGTAAGAAGGGATCTAACCCTGTTGTCATTTGTAGCGTTATAAATCACTTCTTCAAATTCCTCAATTTTTTCAAAAATACTATTACCATAACCGAATTTTCTATCAATCAATTTACCATCAAGCGAAATGTCATCAAAACTCCGTCCATTAAGCTCAAAGCTTAAATTCGCATCGCCACTTGCTGCTTTTTGGTATTTCTTAGCCGGAATTAAATATCCACCACCACTTTCTGCAGATTCTGGAAACTTCTTATGCCCTACTTTTAAGCCCGGAATATTCGCATCAGAAGCTCGCTTGACTGCGTCTAAAATATTTTCAGGGAAATCCCAAGTATAGCCTTTTTTGGAAGCAGCATTTAAAACATCTAAAATTCCATCTGCATCTAAACCAAGATTATTACTAGCAACTAAATCATCAAATTTTTGTAATTGTACTGGGTTTTTTCGTAATAATTTGATCCCGTCATCCGTAGATAAAATCATCTTCTCCCACGCCCTCACACACCCCGCCCTCTCCTTCAGCACCTTAATCACATCCTCACCCGCTTCATAAAAGTCCCGGATAAATTGACCCTTCAATGCGTCAGGAAGGGCATCTATTTGAGCCATTAGCTCCGGAGAATCCGTTAGTCTCTTTAAGAAACAGTCATTGTGAACCAATATACCTCGATTTCCAACGTAATAATTGCTGTTTTCAGCGACTGTAAAGTTGTACACCCGCCTTTCTCCGGTGATCGGTATTATTTGATGTATCAAGCTGTAGTCGCCTTCAAGGGTCTCTAAGGTGTCTCCTGCGTGTAGCGCCGACGCCTCCACATATTGTCCTTTATGCCAGAATGGATGGTTGGGTGTCGCCCATAACGTATCCTGTGTGGTAAACACGATGGCTAATATTGCGGATACGATGTATGTCTTTAAAGCGGTCACCGGGCGGAATTCTTTTGTATTGGTTTTTGAGTTGTAAGATAAGACTTTTTCGGAGACGGTGATGTTTTCTATGGATTTTTTTCCGTGGTCGGTATAAACCGGGGTGCCGGCGGCAAAGCAGCCATATTTGCTGATTCTACAGGCTACATCACATAATGGATCACTTATTGCCAGTATTTCATCTGCTAATTCTCCGGATAACTTGTTTTCGCTGTATGGTAAGGTTTTTGATAACATTCTTTCCAGTTCAGCTCCTATCTCTTCTTTCTTAAGTATTTGTCCCATTTCTATCAACTCATCCACCTCACTTATTATTCTGTTTATCTTTGGGAATACCGTAGCAACCATAGGTAAACTTAAACATATTCCTGCTATTTGTAATCGCTTTTTTAAAGACTCATTAATTGCATCTTCATTTAGCATTGCTGTTGTAACTAGTATTGTATTCCCCACCAAATCGCCTAATACTACTGCTTTTCGGATATAATTTCCAGCTCTTAACAACACGCCGGCGCTGCCTACACCTACCATTAACAATGCTGCTTCTCCTACTATTTGTGCTGTTTTTTCTGTCACCTCCATCGTGTTTAAATGACTGTATAACTTGGCTTCGATAGCAGGAATAGTTAACACTGCGCCTTTATTCATTACGTTTTCCCCAACTCTGAAACTTCCCGCCACACTAACATTTATCATTTTATTATAGGCTATTGCTTCTTCTCCATTAAATGACAAGGTATTCTTTGTGACAAACTCAGCTTCAAGATTTTTAAATTGAAATAAATCCCCTTCAACTTCCAATATCTTATTACTTCCCTCATCTGTTAGATATTCATTCAACTTATCTGTATCTATATTTTTATATATAATTTCCTGATTCTGGGTTATTTCAGTTTGGACAGATGCAATAAATGATGACAATAACATAAATACTGCTGTTAAATTATTTTTTCCAAAGTAATTGTGAAAACGATTCCAAATGCCTTCTATTCCCAGTTCTGTACTTTCAAGTTGGTACAATACTTCTTTATATTCATCCTTATTGGTCGCTGCCAATATTTTAATGATGGCGTCCTCCTTTATTTCTAAAATGTCAATCGAAGGCATCAATAGTATATGTAATGCCAAAAGACGCTTCTCCAATGGTGCTTCAGATGTCGTTGCCCTGTCTTCTGTTTGCATGTGTTGATAAATTGCAGACGGTGGAGTTTGGGCATTTAATCTCATCCAAAAATCATCACACACATACTCCCCCGACAATACCTGCAAGGTCGATTTGACATAATTGTAAATGGTACGGAAGGTTTTCCCATTATACTGCCCCGCACTTTTGTTTTTCTCAAATAGATGGTTTATACAATTGATCGTGGTAGCAAGAGTCTCGTCTGTGGAAGGATAACCTTTGATCGCTCTTAGCCCGATATAACCGACCATTTCCCCCTCTCGCTTGGGATCCATTAAGACCTTTTGCGCTCTATATGTAAACACTACTAGCGACTTTCCGGGATAGATTTTTATGTATTGGTCAATATATTTATTAAATTTGGTCACATGGTACTGTATTAACTTTATAACTTTCTCATTAAATTCCTGTTTCTTACTGCTTTGAACAGCATTTATAAGGTCTTGGGTGTTTTGTATGTTTGATAAAGTGTCAAAGAGTCCCAACCAAGGGAATATCCTATCTGCCGAAATATCAAAAGCAATAATATTAGGATGATCCAAATGCGTTCTTTCAAATTGAACTATAGATTCTTCAAGTTCGTCAAGTTCCGGATACTTGCCCCTATTGATATCGACCATTTCAAAAGAGCCATCCATAGTAATCTTGCCCCCTTTTATATATGCCAAGATCTCTTCATCTAAATCTATCGTAAAAATTAATTTCTTGTTTAACGGAACTTCATTGTTGAACCTCCATACAAATTCTTGCTTCTTTCTTGTAAAAATCTGGTCCAAAATACTATCTATGCTTAGGTGTCTCGTACTGTCAACCGCAGAGGCGGACGCTATTTGAGGGACAACACTAAGAATAAGCAGTACAATAAAAAATCGTGTATAATTCTGGATGAATATATTCTTTTGGTGGTTCATATTGAGAGCGTTTTACATATTGAGGTTTAGAAAAATTTTAGTTTATTCTCATATTTTTTGGAAAAGGATATTCATAATTAAGATTTAAGTCTATGCTGGAAACCGTATCTCCTATATAAAGCCGTTTATTTCGTGGCTCTCAGGTTTACAACGATGCCTATTTTGTCGGAAATAATTTTGTCTTTGACGGTATTGAGGAGTCCACTTCTGAATTTAATATCGTATAAGATGCGGTTTATTTCGAAAGACGGAGTAGTCGCAGTCAATAGTTTGCCGCTATTAGATGCGATGATGAAGGCGTCAAACTCTATCGGTTTTGTAATATTTTTGATGGTCAAGTCGGCTGTTATGTGGTGCCTTGTTTTGTCGTTGACTTTAATAAGGATCGATTTATTTATAGTAACCTTTGCTTCCGGATGGACTTCCACATTAAAAAAATCTGCGGAAGAAAGGTGTTTTTCCAATCTTTCTTTGCCATCATCTACACTCAAATCAGTAGAATGTATCGATTTCATGTTGATAGTGAAATTGCCGTTTATGATTTTTCCATTTTTAATCTCTATCGTGCCTGAAGAGATATCAACAGTACCGATATGGGTGCTTGAAGGATCACTTGCCGTCCAATTTATGGTGCTGGGTGCTTCAATTTTAAAAATGCCGGACACAGTATCGAGACTAACTTCTTTATCAACGTTGCTGTCGATAGGTTGAATGGTTTGTTTGATGGTGGTAGAATCTTGAATGGGGGCATTCTTATTTTGTTCAATACCATTTTTACAGCTCATGAAACAACAAGCTACGATAACGCATGATAAAATCGAATGGATTCCTTTCATCTTGTCGATAAAATTCAAATTATGTTTAAAATCAAAGTAAAGTTAATCTAAATTGTTTATTACCAGATAAAGTGATATAAAAATTTGTTTTATGTCGGTTGTATTTTTAATCCGGTATTTGATTGTTGAAGGTTCAGTACTGTATAAACCCATATTCCTTCTAAAGACAATATTTATGCTTTTAAAAATAATTTGGTATAAATAAATGCAATAATGCAACTAGGTTTTATAAAGAGACTTCAATTATCTACA
>CAKUWM010000197.1 GCA_934699305.1 uncultured Saprospiraceae bacterium
TGTTTCATAATTTAACAGATTGGTTTGGACAAAGATATATTTTATTCTTGAGTTTGAGTACTTATTTTTTAAACTTTACTAAATTGATATAAAAATATTTTTAATCAAGTTTCAATATCCCACTCTATTTACTTTACATCGATCACTAATACCCAGTCTTTTTGTTCTTGATTAGGTGGCACAAATGTCTGAACACCGCTTGTAAACCGTCTTTTTATTCGATTAAATTTTCCGGTAGCGGGATTGAACCATAATGCTCTTTTTCGGCCTCTGTTTAACTTACTTAAATCGATTTGTACAGGATCTGGTTGCGGCAAATAAATCATAGCATACGTAGCTTTTTGGTTGCGAGTCGCAATGACAATATCGTGATAGTCATTTCCACGATTGGAAACTACCAACGAATTATCTTCCACACGATTAAAATCCATTCGAGAATACATTAATTTTTTAAGGTATTGCATTTGATTTGCAGCATCCGATATCAGCGCTTTTTTCCAGCCAATAATAGTATCACCAAGATTTATAGGAGTGAACTTGGCCGTATCCACAAATTGCCATACGTGATGATGTCCGTAAAGAGCCCCAGCGCCTCCTGCGAATACGGTTCGATATATTCTGGCTCGAATATCGTATGCTTCGAAATATCCACGTCCTTCTCGGGTCCATTTAATCTTTGGGTCGTTAATTCTCACAGGATGATCTTCGTAGCAAGGTTCTAAATCCATAACAGGCCGTCTTGGAATTTTGTTTAAATCGTTTACAATTTTCTCCCAAGGCTTTACTTCACGATAACCATGACCACTCTGCATAGCGTGCATATCTAACCAATCCTCGTCATGTAAATAAATCGATGTTTCGTGATACTCCGGATGAAAAGCAATAAATACATCGCTGCCATACGTATCCTCAATAGCTTTAGCCATTGCTCGCCAGACCGGACGATCGTCATGTTTTTTTCCTTCTCTTTCATATACAACCGGCCTGTCACCCCCTAAAATCCATATAATATTCCATTGATTTCTGTATCGTTCTGCTAATTGTTTTACATATTCATATGCCTTTTCAGGATTGTTGTTGAAAACCATAGGCCCTCTCCCCCAGTTATATGCAACTTTATCTCCCCATGTTGGCAACATACCAATGTAAATATTCCTTTTAGCTGCTTCTTTGATAATAAAATCTACGTGATCCCAATAATCATATTCTTTTGCGATATTTGGATCATTGCCCGGTGTAATAGCCCACTCCAATGTTTCTAAATTACTAAAGGGCAAATGTCCATAAGCGTTTGGTTGCTTTAAGCCATTTAATTCAGCTAAAGTTACTGCCATAATCACATTAAACTGCTGTTTTTGTCGAATATCCAAGTAATAAACAGCTTCTTCGCGTGTCAATCGATGAAACAATTCCCATCCTGTATCGCCAAGCCAAAAAAACGGTTTTCCGTCTTTTTGGGTGACAAGGTATGTTTTACTGGCATCAACTCCTATTTGTGCAAACAGACCTACTATTGTGAAACATATAAAATTCACAAACAAGATAAGTTTTTTCATTTTAATTATTAATTTATTTTCCATACTAAGTCCAATCTATTGACCAATTGAAGATGAGTTATTTATTTTAAGAAAAGAAAAGCTTTATTCTTCGCTCTGAAATTTAATATTCGCTTTTCTAATGGCTTCAAGCTGATATTTTCGAGAATTGGTAGCTGTTATGTTCCATGTGTCATTTTGGAACGAGTAATCAAATACCCATAAGGCAGATAACTGAACTTTATTCGAAATTATTGAAGATAAATATTCATTGAACTTTGCAGTTTCATTTGTGCCCAAAGATTTATCCGCTCCAAATTCTCCCACAAAAAGTGGACGCTTTAATTCTTTTGATGAACGCATAGTTTCACGAATGATATCATTGAAAGAATTATTTGCGTTTTGAAAATAGCCAGACTTCTCATGAGACGGATAAGGATGTATAGTTATTGTTCCAATATACGATGGATTATGCAAGTCGCATGCTAACGTGTATTCAGCAGGTGAATCATTTCCTAAAGACCATATTTTGCGTGTATATCTCTTGTAGATTCCAGGGTGGGACATTCCATTGCCTGTCAAAATGACTCTATCGGGATCGTGCTTTCGAATAACTCCTGAAAACTCTTTCAGGGCTAAGCGCAGAGCATCGGTACTTATACTGTCTGCAAAAGTTCTATTTGAAGGAGTTCCTTCTGGTATATTTACCGAAGTTGTATACATCCATTTATGATTATCACCCGTTCTACCCATTGGATCGACATAAATATTTATTTCATTACTGAATTCCCATGCCCAAATAATGTTTTTATCTTTGTAGCGCTGCACTATTTCGTCGGTACATTGCTTCATTAATGCCAATGTTTTGCTATCGGGATTCTCCCATTGATTAACACGTTCACCAACAACATCAGGAATAGTGGCATAGTTCCAAAAGAAAGTTGGAATTAATCCTATTTTATTTTTCTCAGCTTCTGCAATGAAACGATCAAGTTTTCTATAAAATTCTTGTTTATTAGCAAGATATTTATTCATATCCCTAGGCCAGAATCCTAACAAAGTAAATCGAATAAACGGTATGTTATTTTCACTTAATGTTTTTAATCCTTCAATATAGGAAGTATTGTCGTTTCGTAGAAGCCTGTAAAAAGCGTCAAAATAATTTACACCAATTCCGTAATAGGGTTTGCTATCTCGGATAAATTGTCCGTCTGAAGAGACTTTTAAGTATTCATTAACCCAAACATCCGTTTGTGGAGGAGGCGAATCCGGCTCATCTATTAAAGGGCTATCACTTGCTCCTTTACAAAAAGATAAAATGACAACACTTAATATAAATATTGTAAAAAGTAAGTTTTTTTTCAAGTAATACATGTTTTTTTTAATTTTAATTCTGTTTATAACAATTAAGGTCTTAATTAATTACCAAAAACTATTTTACGTACAACTTTCAGATAGTTTGCCTTAGGATCACCTTTTGTAGGTACGAGATAACCTCCTTCTCCAAGTTCATTCCAAGCGTATAATAATATGAGACGTTCTTTAGTTGTGTGATTGGGGTTTTCGTCCATCCATGTTATGGCATCTTTAAGAAAGCTCTCAAATTGTTCAGGAGTTCGATTGACAAAATAGTAACCTTCCGGAACATTAATACCTTCAGCCCCTTCCCATGGACGCTTGTCCCAACCAACTGTAACTTCAGGGATATAAGGTGTTTTTAATGACCCAAGCCATTGTTTCTTATGTGTTTCTATTAAGTATGAATATTGGTGTTCTTGTGAGCCAGAACGATAACCCGGCACAATGTTGTAATGAGTTCTATGTGTGAATTCCTTATTTAATCTTTCAGGGGAACCACAGCCTGCAATTGATAAGCCACTGAATCCATTTTCTTTAGCAACATTTTGCATACGTAAAATACTTTCTTCATCTAACTCCTCAGGGTTGAAGACAACGATCAAAGGTTTTTTATCTACCGTGACGTATTGCGAATCCTTAAAGTATTTCATCCAATATCTTGCAGCCTCTTCCCAATTATCTGGTCCTATAATTTCAGCTCCGCTGTGATTCGCTATTAATAGACCATATTGCAATCTGCTTTTATTTTTTGCTTTCATATAATAATTCATACTGACGTGATGTGGCGCACTTTCAATTGCCGCAACATTAATAGGTCCTTTTGTATCTCTCCAATACCAACAGAACAGAAAAAAATCAATTCCGTTATCTGCAGCTAAATCAATTTGCTTTTCAACAATTTCCTGCGAATCCCCTCGCCAACCCCAAATAGGTTCTCTTTCCGGATAATCTTCAACTAAAAGTCGTGTTACCATTCTAGGAGCATCTTTTGCCCATGGTTTGTTGGGATCATTTGCATGTTGATTTTGACCCGACCAACCGTCATAAAAATACGCTCCTATTTTAATATTCTTTTTATTTGGCTTTCTCGATATTTGTTGAGATTTAAGGGAACATCCAGTCAAAGATAGAGCTAGAGCAAATAATAATAACAGATGGATATTGTAAAACAGGTGGATATTGTATAAAAATAAGAGATTATGATTAGTTTTTTTCGTTAAAATATCTTTCATCATTCTTATATGTTTTTATAAAAGTAATAACTTTAAGTAGGAATACTTATCGTGCTCCTTTTTTTATTATTTTCCATTTACCACTTCTCTAATTGCTTTCAATTTAGCAGCTTTTGGATCTCCCTTTGTCGGAACCAAATAACCACCTTCTCCCAACTCATTCCACGCATAAATAAGTACAATTCGTTCTTGGGATGTTTTGGTCGGATTATCGTCCATCCATTGAATGGCATCCTTTAAAAAATTCCCGAAAAGTTCCGGTGAGCTATCAGGAAAATACCAGCCTGCGGGCTGATTGTAAAAGCCATTTGGCCCTTCCCAGGGACGCTTGTCCCATCCCGAGTTAATTACCGGAATGTAGGGTTGCTCTTCAGTGCCTTTCCACCGAGGTTTTGCTCTGTCTATTAATTCCTGAAAACTATGCTCCTCCGAACCGTCGGCATAGCCCGAAGTGACATTATAATGAGTGCTATGCGTAAATCCTGATTTTGATCTGGCAGGTTCTCCACAGCCGGCAATTGACAAGCCATTTTTCAGGCCTTCCTGCTTAGCTACGACCTGCATAGCCTCTAAAGTTTCGTTATTGATGGCATCATCCCCCGTACCAAAGATAACCAACAGAGGTTTGTCGTCTACTGTCATATATTGCGGATCATTAAAAAATTTTGACCAATATCGGGTGGCGTCTTTCCAGTTTTCTTCTCCCAAAATCTCAGATCCTTGGTGATTGGCAATTAACAAACTATATTTAATACGATGGCGATTCTTAGCTTTCATAAACAATTCCATACTTTTATGGTGATGATCATTTTCTATTGCTTCAATATTTATCGGCCTTTTATTGTCTTTCCAATACCAACAAAACAAAAAGAAGTCAACTCCATTATCCGCAGCTAGATCGATTTGTCTTTCCATAATTTCAATATCGTCATTACGCCATCCCCACACAGGTTCCCGGTCAGCAAATTCTTCCACAAATCTCCGAGTTAGGTGGGTTGGTGCATTTTTTGCCCATGGTTCGTTAGGATCATTGGCATAACGATTTTTTCCCGACCATCCATCAAAATAATAAACGCCTATGGTTGCTACTTTTTTTTCTGAAGAAACACTATTTTGTATTAAATTAAAAGCTGATTTTTGAAGTTCGGTTAGCTGCGCCATTGTGCTTGGAGTATAAACTGCAATACATGCCATCCATCCCAATACATTCAAGAATAAAATACTGCTTTTTTTTTTCATTTTTTATTTTTTCAACTTGTTAAATACTTAGTAAAATAATCAGCTCTTTACATCTTCTACAGATATGAAGATTAATTTCCATAAATCTTTTATCTTTTTTTTATTTTATCGGATGGTTTTACACCTAAAGAATAATACTTTCTTAAAAGTTTCATTCGAGTTGTATTATAATCGCGCGGTGCTCTTTCATTTGTTCCCACCGGCATTTCAGGATCCCACATACTACCGCCGCGCAAATCGTGGTAAACCCAACTCCATCCTTCGTTTTCAAATAATTCTATGAGGTCTTTCAGATATACGTTGGATGCATCTCCCCCGGCCCGGGAAGCACTGAATTCACCAATCAGAATTGGGATATCGTGATGTTTTTTTTGAAAATCTCTGATGGGTTGAAGGTATAAAG
>CAKUWM010000198.1 GCA_934699305.1 uncultured Saprospiraceae bacterium
TTTATAAGGTCCTTATTTCAATAGGTCTTTTATGTATATGTATTTTCCTATATATATATGCGATTATGCATTATTTTAATCCTTTAGGAACGACAGTGAATTTTTTTCAAGATGGAATTCTTAATCATAGCATCATAGGCTGGGTATTTAGCATATATTTAATAATAAAAAATAAATATATCATTAACTAACTCAATATTGTGTGATTGATATGAAGAGCATATTATTAACAGCATTGAATTATGCCTGGCAAACTACATTGTTTGTATGGGTAAATACAATAATTTTCTGGACAATAAGAGCTATTGCGCCTGATGAGTGGTCGTTTGGATATTTCTTATATTTGTTTGTATTTGGGATGCCATTTCCATTGTTGATGTTAATTGTTTATTTTATTTTTTTCACCTTATTTTTTCTTATAATTAAATTCATAAAAAAAGAATCGATATTTTTAAAATTATCAATATTTTTTATTTATCTCATTATTACGATATGGATTTACACTTTTGTAATTAACAAGTACTTCAACCATGAGAAAAAAACGATTGAATTTAGAAATGATTGGACTCTTCTCTTCTTTGTTTTAGGATGCATTTTTTTTGGATACCTCATTATTCTAGGAAATAGAAAAGTGAAACAGAAAGCAATACAAGATATTTAAGGTGACAAGTTTACTTGATTAAACATGATTGATATGAAGGAAATTTTGCTGACAGCATTTAAATATTCATCTAAGATTACAATATTAACCTGGGTTGTCTTTTTACTCATTAGCTTATTTATGTTGTTTGATGGGGGAACATTTGGGTATATTTTATATGGTATAGTTTTTACCTTACCTTCATTTATCGGTATTTGGGTATTCTTTTTTTTAACCATGTTTATCTTATTCTATATTTACAAGTATTTCAAAATCAGCAATGTATATTCTAAAGCATTTATTTCAATAGGTCTTTTATGTATATGCATTTTATTATATGTATATACGATTATTCATTATTTTAATCCTTTAGGAACTAAAGTGAATTTTTTTCAAGATGGAATTCTTAATCATAGCATCATAGGTTGGGTATTTAGCCTTTATTTATTATTTAGAAATAAAAATAGCCTAAACTAACTCAATATTGTGTGATTGATTTGAATAGAGTATTATTAACTGCATGGAATTATGCCTGGAGGATGACCTTTTGCATTTATTGCATGTCCTTTATTGGGGCTATATTGCACTTAGGGTTTTATTATTCCTCTTGAAAAGTTTTTGAATATTCAATAATGTTAATAAAAAGTTAATTGGTATTCTTTCTTTCTTTCTTTCTTTCTTTCTTGCACTTATCTTAAGTGCCCTAAAGAATTACAGAATCAGTCAAATTGGCCATCTGAACTGAGTCTCCAAAATTATCAGGAATACTTATGAATAGTTGGAAGCGAAAATACCTTGAAATGAGTAGCGTAGTTATTTATTTTAAATTTGTTATCATGAAAAACATTTTGTTGTTATTCTTATTTTTATGTACAATTTCATACGGGTACTCAAATACTATAACCGTTTATGGGAAAAATATGGGTACAGAATCCACCACAACATCCACCACAACACCTGATGGTACTAATACTACAACTACTACTACTAAAATAGATTGTGATAATTGGTATCAAGATAAGTGTTATACAATTTCATCTGTTGGCCCTGTAACTTCTAAATTAGAAGTATTTGATGGGAATGAGGTTGTGTTTACCAAAATTGGTACAATAAATAATTATACTACTGTTGGTAATAGTGGAGTAATTGTTTGGAAATAATTTTTAACCCGGGTTCAGCAGTAAAAGTTTGAAAAACCTAAGAATGCTGATTATGGGTAGATTCCGATGTACAAATCGTTTCAAAGGTTTCTTTAGACCATTGATTACGAGTCGCTGTACTAAGTTAATGAGGAATGGCGTTTAAAAGAGATCTTAATAGGTGTCAGACCTTTTCACCTATTAAGATTCTCATCGAATTTTATGGTGTTTTTTTTATTAAACTTGAATTATTTATGAATTATTTGGCTAAGCTGTATTTAACTATAATTATAACATTAATTAGTAATCTATATGCCCAAACCCAAAATACTCAGGTATTAATTTTTATTACAGACAATGACTGTTATAAATGTATAATGCCTTTGAATAACATATTTAAGGAGCTTGAAAAATTTTCGCAAATCATAGATTCAAGTAGATTAAAAATTAACACGGATAGTAAAATTATAAAAAATCGAATACGGGAAGAATTTCCTTTACTTCCAGAATCAATTTTTAATGTAGATCAAAGTTATGTTAGAGATATTACAAGAGATAGCAGATCTAAAATTTGGATAAAGAGCAAGGATAAAATTTTATTCGATTATAGTATTAATAAATTGTCTCAAAGTGATATTAATTCTATTTTTAAAGAATTTGGAATTATACATCCGGCCAATGTATATTTATTAAAAAATGATTGATTCGAATCAGGTAAATACAATCCTTTAACTTTTAGCAACCAAGGGTATTTCTCAATGTTAGAACGAATCAGACCAAGTTTGCTATTGGGGAAAATTGATAATAAGAGATTTATAACAAGTTATTTTAAAGATGTAATATCAGAAAATCAATACATTAAATATTTGGCTACCATTTCAACTAATTGGAATTATAATTTCTATGACTTTAATTCTGTAAAAAAGGTATGTTCAGAAAATCACATAAATATATCAAGAGTTAAATCCGCTACATGTTTTTCTGACCAATTGTTTTTAGTAAGAGAAATTGCCTCTATATATAATCAGGAAAACGAAACGATTTTAAGAAATTTTGATTTTTTAGAGACTTATAATTTATCCTTAAAAAACGATACATTATGTTATGAGTTTGAAGAGGGTAAGATAATTTCACCTTTTAAAAAGGATTTGATAGAATATGGACCTTTTATAAGTGAACCATTCTTTCAAATTGATAGTAGCTTATATTTATATTATCGAAATTATTCAGATATTACAAAACCTATGACAAACGAATTAATAGGAGGTAAATTAGATTTTAGCTCTGTTGAGCTGGGATATGGTAATGAACTAATTACGAAAGATATTTCTGAGTCGAATCAATTAAAAGATAAGATGAAGATGTTTCTTTACGGTAATGGAACCAAACTTTTCTTTTATAATAATAAGCCATTTATTGCATTTTTATTTTTGGATAAAATTTTAGATATAGATGGAGATAAAGTTTATAGCTTAGTTGACTGGCTCAAATTATTTAGTGTGAATTTTAACAATGTTGATTTAAAAGTCAATTCAATTTGTGATGTTGATGTTTTTAATAATACCTTGAGAGTTGTACTTCACGATTCAAATTCCAATTATCAATATATCAAGTTAGAAGATAAAAATATTTCTATGTTTACGCTATCGAAGCCTCTATATTATCCTAACTTTAGAATTTTTAGAGATCAGTCGATTTCATTCTTTATAAAAGATGATCAAATAGAGTTTTATTTCTTTGAATTACCATAGAATTATATATTACATATTTCAATATTTAATTCCAATATACTTTCTTTATGAAAATTGTTACCGGCAATCGAATATGTCTGATTTTCGGCAGGTAAAGATGTCATGAATGGACTAGGATTAATCACGCCAAATAAATGGAAATAAAATAAAAGACAAGCTTAAGAGTATTGTATCGACAGCAGTTAATATGAGTATATCGGTCGTGAAATCCGTGTCATTCAATAATCCAACACTGTTTGCAGATAGTTTTAATAACTCTAACAAAATCGGAATTACACAAGGAAATCCCAATATAGCCGTCAGGATATGGCTATTGCCCGTCTTGGCACCGATGGCTGATATGAATGTAAATACGGTGGAAAAGCCGATTCCCGCCATAAATATTGACAATAAAAATAATGGGTAATCACGAACAGGACTTCCGGCAATAAATGAAAACAATACCAATGTCAGTAAACCCAATATCCACAACAATATCGTGTTGAAAATAAATTTGGCAGCAAATATGGCTACAGGACTTGCTAATTGGTAAAAATACAACGCCTTGGAACTATTTTCCTGATCAAAACTCCTGATCAATGCATTGACAGAGACAAATAAATATACTATCCAGAAAAGTACATTCCACGTCTGGACAGGTATATTGATAAATGCACTATATGTAATATATACAGTTGCAAATACATACAACAAAACAGAACTTATGGCATGCTCATTACGCCATTCCGAATAAAAATCCTTTTTGATTAAAAGTAGTATTTTTCTCATTAAAAGTAGTTCTGCTATAGCCCGCAAATTTATCAATTATTTAAAGTTATTAAAATTTTTATTTCCATTTGAATACACATTAATAAATATTATAATATATTTGTGATTTTATGATAAGGGCTTGATTTCTAAATTATACATATTTTTAATAAGCATCGTCTGTGTGTGCAGTACTTTGTCTCTTCGTGGTCAGCTGTATGTTCGCGTCGAGTTGGAACGAGGGGAAGGTGGATATGCCTTAATGCGCAGGTATGGATTGGATAAATCTCCTTGTAGTTTTGCGGAGTTTTACAAAATCAATAATTTGAAATATGGCGATGCGTTGAGCTTAGGTAAAAAATATTATTTGCCGATTAAAGTTTATAAGTACAATAATAGCTCCATCCGCTCCACCCTAAAGAATTTTGACCTCGTCAAGGCACTTGAAGTCGAACGATATAACAAATGGATTCAAGCCCAAAAACTGAAATCGACTTATTTTTTACAGGATAGGTTGTTGTGGGTTCCCTATTATGTGTATAATTGTGAGTATGAACAAGGCGCAATCAGTGTGGTCACTGAGAAACCCAATGTACCGGCTATCAAAGAGGAAGTTAAAGTAGAGTCTAAACCAAAGAATATTGTCAATATACCATTATTTGGAACGAAGTATGAAGAGGTAGAAATGTTGGATGACAACCTGAAAGGTCGTGTCTTTTACATTAAATGTGGCCATGGTGGGGCAGATCCCGGTGCCATGGTTAAAATTGATGAAAAGGTGTATTGCGAAGATGAATACGCATATGATATTGCTTTGAGGCTGGGTAGGCTTCTCATTAGTCATGGGGCAATTGTCCACTTTATTGTATATGATCCGGACGATGGAATACGGGATGATGATTATTTGCCGTGCGACAAAGATGAGCTGCACGCCGGTAAAAGACCCATTCCCCTTAACCAGATATTGCGGCTTAGAGAAAGGGTAGCTATCATCAATAATTTTTATTATAAGTATAAGAAAAAAGGCATAAAAGACCAGCGTTTTATAAGCATCCACATCGATAGTCGCTCTAAGGGTCTGGAATTAGATACCCATTTTTATTATTCTGAAGGCTCTAAAGTTGGCTATGATATGGCAGTCAATACACAAGCCGTTTTTGAAAAAAATTATGCCGAAGCCGGGAATAAAAAATATACAGGTACCATCAAAAGCCGCGATCTCTATGTTGTTAAATATTCTCACCCCGCTGCACTTTTTGTCGAAGTGGGAAATATTCAAAATGAACACGACCAAAAGCGTTTTATTAAGTCAGAAAACCGACAATCTCTTGCTCAGTGGCTATTTGAAGGCGTCATTCAGTAGCATTAGTCCGGACTTATTATTTGATGTTTTTTTTACCCGAATTCAGCAATAAAGGTTTTAAAAAACCGTATAGTGCTGATTATGAGGATAATCCCGATGTACGAATCGTTTCA
>CAKUWM010000199.1 GCA_934699305.1 uncultured Saprospiraceae bacterium
ATTTAATACCGATGTCTGAAATATATAAAGGTCAGGGTGAGACAGCTGTACCGGATGGGACGTACGAGGCTTTTCAATACAAAAAAGGACGGTGGAAACATATTTCATTTCTGCCTCAACGATTTATGAACAAATCGGAGTTGAATTCCATTCCTAAAGGCAAGACTAAACAGTTCGGTCGAACAGGGGAATGACAAAAGTCGGTATCTTCTTCCTATTCCATAATGCTTTCTTTCTAATGAATCATTCAAAATACGTTTCCGTTATTTTTTCTACAAAATTCAGCTCGGCCAGCTGGTGCAGCACTTTAACGGCATGAGGCTGATGTGTATCTCCCATGCATAGGATTTGATTCTTGCCACACATAGACCGTCCCATAGACTTCGTAAAATGAATCGTAGTATCGATTTTGCTCACTTTATCTCTATTCATCTTGGTATCCGGGATACAAAATTCATACGAGATACTATGTTTCCCATCATCCGTGCCGGCCAAACCATCCTTGTCAAGCTGATTCAAATCAAACTTTATCTTAGAACTCATCATTGAATCTATAGTGTAATTCTTCTGCGTCTTACAAGCATAAAATACTCCAATAAAACAAATAATAAATATGTATAAAATATACAGTCTCATAATCTTACAAATATAATTTATTGATTATTTCGTTTAAAAGTATAAACAAAACCGACATCCCATGAGCTCCCTTCGTCAGTACTTGACTCATAATTAAACATTACAGTATCTTTATTAATATATTCAAATATATACCTATCCAACGCTGCTTCACCATTTATTATGGTGTTGCCTGTAAAAACAAATCGATTAGGGTTGATGCTTGAACTATAAAACCGTACCCCGTTAGATGACAACTTATCACCATCTGATCCTACCCAGACAAGTTTCCAGCGACTATCCATTGCATCAGAATATATCAACCCAACACCTACCCTACCATCCGGCTTTTCAAGATGAATTTCAAGGGCTTTGCCACTCGAGATTGATCTAATCTGGCAATATGCCGCAAAAATCGCGGCTCTATTGTATGAGACCCAGGAGCCGATCAAATCATTAAATGGGGTATTGGGAGTCACAATAGCAGTCTTAATTTCTTTTTTACTGACGGGTCTTTTTTGTCCAAAGAGGGGATGACCAACTATCAGTATGGCAAAAAACATCAACACACCGGTAAAGTTAAATTTCAAGGCTCTGAAAGACATAAGTTTACACATAGATTTTCTAATAAGTATTATCGCAAATGTAATCAATAAATATTTTGAAATAAATAATATTTAAATAAACTTAATTCCATAATATTAGTTAATCTGTATTAATATATGAATGGTCAGAATTAAATATTGCTTTTTTGGACACTGATAAGCTTTATTTCATTTCCTTTGCACAATATTTCAAAAAATGATTGAGACAATTAAAAAAATTATTGATTTTATACTTCATATCGATGCTCATTTATTAGAGATAGCTAACAATTATGGTACTGCCACCTATATTATTTTATTTTTGGTGGTATTCTGTGAGACCGGTTTAGTTGTAACGCCTTTTTTGCCGGGTGATTCATTATTTTTTGCTGCCGGAGCGCTGTGTGGCACTTCAAGTCTTAATCTTTTCTTAACGATAGCTGTTTGCCTTGCGGGTGCAATCATCGGAAATACCGTAAATTATGAAATCGGTAAGCGTCTGGGGCCTGCTATATTTAAAAATGGCAATCGCTTTATCAAAAAGGAGCATATTGAAAAAACACAGGAATTTTATTTGAAACACGGCACCAAAGCGATTGTTTTGAGTCGATTTTTACCTATTTTCAGGACATTTGTACCATTTATCGCGGGTATTGCCAACATGAATCCGGCAAAACACTTCTTTTATAATGTCATTGGTGCTATTCTTTGGGTATTTACCTTTGTATTGGCAGGTTATTTCTTTGGGAAAATACCTTTTGTACAAGAAAACTTTAGTATAGTCATTATAGGTATCCTTGTTGTGACCATACTCCCCGGGATTTTTGCTTTTCTGAAAAGTAAATTTTCCGCTAAAAAAGAAGAAAATTCAACCTTATAATCTGTATAATAGATTTATACATATTTATTTCTTTTTAAAGTTTTACATCTTTCCATAGGAATATAATCATCCATTAAGAATAGTTGGTTCACAGTTTTATCAAGATTTTTTTCAAATCCTGATCTGTTGACTCAAGTTTTACGGTTAGATTATCAAAGTCTTTGTCTATCAAAGCAATTTGTTTTTCTTCCTGAACGAGCATTTCATCAAATCGAATAAAGTTGTCTTCAATTCTCTTACGGAGGTGAGCTATATACTGTTTTATCTGAGAATCGACCTCAGTGGCGAGCTTCTCTTTGCCTTTACGAATTTCAACATTAAAATTGGACATGATTTTATTTTTCTTGACCACAGTTGTTATGCTAGCAAATAATAGACCTATAGCGGTCAATACTCCACCTGTAATATCAAATACGGCACCGTGTGTCACTGCGGCTAAAATGATACCTACGACTGCGAGTCCACTTCCGGTAGCAATATTGGCGGAGACAACACTCTGATCGGGAAACAAAGACTGATCTTTGAAGTTATCCGATTTTTCTAAAAATTGATTAAACGTATTTTGTAAGTCTGTCATAATGTAATTCCGTCGTTCAGCAATATCAGAAAAAATATCCTGATCATTTTTCAAAATTGTTTGGCTATTCTGAACTTTTAGTTGAATGATTTTCGCCATTTGTTGAATACTTTCAGCGACATCGCTTACCCCATCCGCCAGCTTGTTGCGCAATCCATTATTCAGGTCGTCTGCCAATTGGCTGGCAACGCCTTCGAGCCAAGCTTTTAACGTAGATTTTTTATTAAAAATAGAGGTAAATGAGCGCTTGAGCATAACCGGAAACGAAAGCCCGTGGTTTAATTCAGAAACCGCACGCCCGGTGGCCTGATCGTATGCATTCAGAATATTTTCAACCAACAAATCCACGTGTTTTTTCGACCTTGTTTCATGTTGATTCAACGATTCTGTCACATCTTGTCGAAACGCTATATCCAAGTCGTATTGCTTCTTTCTTACCTCTAAGCTAACTCCAATCCTTTGCTGGATATTATGTAAGGTAACCAACATATTTTCAAGTTTAAGATAAGGTGCTTTTCCGCCGGTTATATTGCGTGAAATAAAATCTCTAATTTCGCCAAATCCACTTTCTACTTTATTTCCCTCTTGTTCCATTTTAGCTGAAACAGCATAGACAATCGGATGATTCATACCCTTTTTCTCTGCTTGACTTATGACGCCATCAATATTGATGCGCAAATCAGTAGCGTCCATTAAATCCTTTTGTTGCAGAACGAAGATGACTTTCTTCTTCCAATCATCCTTAATAAAATCCAGAAAATCCCATGCACTTTGACGATATGGGTTTTTACTTTCAAAAACAAACACAATCAGGTCGCTACTTGGGATAAATTCTTCTGTAATCTGCTGATGCTTTTCAATAATTGTATTGGTGCCGGGTGTATCGACAATGGCTACCTCTTTGAGTATATCAATAGGTTGGGTAATTTTTTTCAGAAATGGATTGATAACAATAACTTCTTCCTGTTCACCATACACTATCTGTTGTATAGTGTCGGTCATGGGCTGAGGCGCAACCTTTGTTATTTCCTTACCTGTATCCAACAATGCATTGATAAAGCTACTTTTCCCTGCCTTTACTTCGCCCACTATCACAAACATATACGGCTCATTGATCCTATTACGCAGGACACTAACAGTTTCTGCTAATTCATCGTGATTTACAATGATGGTTAAATGGTGTATTTCCTTGGCCAATTCTTCCAATCTGGAACGAAAGGCATAAACCTCTTGATTGATTATTTGATTCATTTTAAGATTTTAATCAAAAATTAGACGAAGAAAAAGGTAAAAAGGCAAAATCAATATTCTAATTGTTACTTTGATTTAACAAATATCGAATAGTTTTTCTGACTTTAAGTCATTTCATAGGTAATTATTTCCATATTTCCCCATGCAAAGCAATAAATCCAGGCTACTTAGGTTGGGTACAAAGCCTTTCTTATCCTCGAATACCTGAGAATAACGATTCACCTTGAAGTCCAAATAATTAGATAATCTGCATGAATCACGCCTATCTACACGCACTTCGACGTCAATATACTCCTTAGAATAAGACACTTCCACATCCGGCAACAAATATGAAATTACCAGAGACAGGGCTTGTTGGTTGAGATCTATTAAAAATCCGGGTCTAGAGAATAAAACATTTTCAATTTGGTCCATAAAATAAATGAAATAGGGCGAATTGCCATAACATGTCTTAATAGCTTCCATGTGTTGTCTTGGCCAATTTTCATCGTAACTGATTTTTACATCCTTCATTGGTTGCAAATTATTTTTTCCCTTAACAAGTGGAACAGACAACAACTGTGGACCATTGGCTGAATTTAAAAAGCACTTATTTCTAAAACTTCCTTTCCGATAATATTCACCTTGATCAATTCTAATCCGATGATTGGCTTTGAACTCCATTAATACACTGACAGGAGGAAAATACATGGATTCTATGATCATATCTTATTCCTTAAAATACATCATATTTAGAAAAGGTAATAAAGTAAAGCGGGGTCGAAATCAAACAATGGTCATCCTAACTTTATGAGTTTTTGATTATTTCCCGAGAAATAACGAGTTTCTGAATCTCAGATGTACCTTCACCAATAGTGCACAACTTACTATCTCGATAAAACTTCTCTACCGGAAAATCCTTGGTATATCCGTATCCACCATGTATTTGAACTGCTTCTGTAGCTGCCCAAACGCATACCTCAGAGGCATAATATTTGGCCATAGCTCCTTCTTGAGTCATCTTCATCCCTTTATTTTTCATATCTGCAGCCTTCCGGGTAAGCAACTCAGCGGCTTCAATCTTGGTTGCGATATCTGCCAATTTAAATGATATAGCCTGAAAATTGGCTATCGGCTGACCAAACTGATGTCTCTCTTTTGCGTATTTTACAGATGCTTCATAGCTACCTTTTGCTATACCAAGTGATAGAGCAGCAATAGATATTCTACCACCGTCTAATATTTTCATGGCTTGGACAAAGCCATCACCTACCTCGCCCAGCACCTGAGATTTATGAATACGGCAGTTGTCAAATATCATCTCGGCCGTCTCAGAAGCCCGCATACCGAGCTTATTCTCCTTCTTTCCTCCTGAAAACCCTTCCGTTCCTCTTTCAACAATAAAAGCAGTCATTCCCCGGGAGTCAAGCAATTCGCCTGTTCGAGCGATTACAACAGCAACCTCACCTGTTTTACCATGAGTAATCCAGTTTTTTGACCCATTTAAAACATAATAGTCCCCATCCAAAGTCGAAACACATTGCATTCTTCCGGCATCACTTCCAACTCTGAAAGCTGTTGCTTGATGCGATCCGGATTGGCCGCGGGGAGGTCAATTTTGTTGATCGCCACGACCAGCGGCACATTGGCGCTCTTGATGTGCGCCACCGCCTCACGGGTGGTGGGCATGACACCGTCGTCAGCGGCCACAACCAGTACGGCAATATCGGTGACCTGCGCGCCACGGGCACGCATGGCGGTGAAGGCTTCGTGGCCCGGGGTATCGAGGAAGGTAATCTTGCGTCCCTGGCGTTCAATTTGGTAGGCGCC
>CAKUWM010000200.1 GCA_934699305.1 uncultured Saprospiraceae bacterium
GTTAGGCACCTGACCGGATTGCTGCCCTGAATTAAAATATGTCCCAGCAATACACACATCCGATCCCACAGATGACACTTCACATATCTCCAATTGCCATTGATTTTCATTAAAAGATGCCTGTCCGACAAAAGGTATTCCGGAAGCTATCGTATATCCATAGGACAAATTGGGACACCTATATTCATCTTTTAAATAAAAAAAAGCACTGGCAGGTGGACATCCTCCACATGAATAAATATATCTGTTACCCACTGTAGCCAGATCATTATGCATCCTCGCCACTTGACATGTCGTCAATGCACTTCGGTATTGATTATAATCCCAAGTTATTTGATATTTCTTTCCATTCATCACAAGGATAATTACTTGAACCCGGACAAACAGCATTTGAATCTGGATGCTCATTATATGCCCAACAATTCATATAGGTTTTACTCATACATACCCCATTCTCCCATTTATCATATACTGGCATGGGTGGCGTGTCGTCACAGTTATCAAAACTTTCATTAGACGTATGATATAAACCTAAATTATGACATATTTCATGTAGCGCACCGATAGACGCCAGCCAAAGCGACCATTCTCTACATCCTGGCGATACATAATAAAAATATTCACCATGAGTATTGTATTTGATTGTGCCACCATAACCAGGTGCCTTCCCATCTCCCGGTGCGCTCGCATCGGAATGATAATACACATTTATATCTGTCATCGGATTGACACTATAGTTTGATTGCCAGTCATCAAATTGGTAAGGATTATCTGCCGTCGGATCTTCATGAAAATATACTCCACCCAAGATAAACTGGATCTTTGGGTTAGGGGGAGGTATCGGATAGTTAACATTAGTCAAAGGAGGATTCAATATCAGTGAATCATTGGCTTTTCGCCAATGATCTTCAATACTATTTAACCAATTATTCATTTCGTTAACCACGTCTTCTGCCCGATCAAATCCATTGTATGAAAAGTCTAAAGGCCCTGCCGGATCTGCATTAGCTGAATAAAAACCATTGGAATAGGGTGTAAAATTACCATATCCCTTATAGTCAATACTTTGATTACATGTATTTACCGTAAATCCAAGAATATCCCCTTTTAACATATAATGTATGTTTACTCTAATATATTTAACCACATTTGGATCGGTACAAATATATTGAAAGTTTTCAGGCAACGATGGCATCTGTACAGAGTCTATTGCACACCCAAAAGACATGGGTGGAGGATTATTCTGTGCAAAACCTGTTTGATAAACTAAGATAACAAGAATTAAAACTGCTTGCAACCGCTTGTAACCGCTTGTAACCGCTTGTAACCGCTTAAATTGTATATAGATGTTCATGATAGTAATTTTAGCAAAGATAACCAAATTACTTCAAATACGCAAATTATATGATATTTTTCTCAAATTCAGCAGCAAAGGTTTTGAAAAACTGTATAGTGCTGATTATGAGGACGATATTATACATGAATTCTTTTCAATGGATTCAATAAACTATTGATTATTAGTCACAACACGATTCTGCATTTGCCAAATGCGAAATGTGGGTTTATTTGCGGCTTTAATACAATTTATCCCTTACATTATCAGTCAGAAGAAAATCAATTTAGAAGGCATTTTTATGCCATTTTGTAAAATATTATTAAAAAGAAATATACGTATTCGGTTATGATTATTTTACTTTCCCCATTAAATAATCTTCATAAGCAAATAGGTCAAGCAATCCATGTCCGCACAAATTGAAAAGTATTGTCTTACTTACTCCTTCTTCTTTTGCAAGCCGAACTTCTTCAATTACAGAAGCGATGGCGTGTGTGCTTTCAGGAGCCGGTATCAGTCCTTCCGTCTTAGCAAAAAGAATTCCGGCATGTAAACACTCTTTCTGATCATGTGAAATTGAGTCTATATAACCATCCAATACCAATTGAGAAATAATCGGTCCTGCCCCATGATACCTCAATCCTACTAAATGATTGGGCACAGGCATAAAATCATGACCTAATGTGTACATGGCAAATAAGGGCGTTTTCTTGCCTACGTCTCCATAATCATATCTGAATTCTCCCTCTGAAAGCTTAGGACAGGTCAAAGGCTCACTGGCAACAAACTTAATTTTCTTGCCATCCTTGATAACTTGTTGCACAAAAGGAAAGGCTATTCCGCCAAAATTTGCTCCCCCGCCAAGTGGAGCTATAACCACATCGGGATACGTCCCTATCTTTTCAAATTGTTTTATACATTCCTGTCCTATTACTGTTTGATGGAGGAGAACAAAGTTCTGCACACTTCCAATTACATATTGGATATCATCATTACCTGAAGCGTATTCAATGGATTCCGAAATAGCGGTACCTAAAGAACCTTTCGAATCAGGATTTTCAGCCAATTGCTTCCTCCCAACTTCTGTAATCTCACTGGGAGAAGGTGTAACATGTGCACCCCATAGATTCATCATCCGTCGTCGGCTTGGCTTCTGATTGTACGGCCCTCTAACCATGAATACTTCGCAATCCAAACCGTACATCTGCGCTGCAAATGCCACTGCACTACCCCATTGCCCTGCACCTGTTTCAGTAACAACTTTCTTCATCCCATCCCGGGCAGCAAAATATATCTGTGGAATAGCTGAATTAGTCTTGTGACTACCACTTGGACTGACTCCTTCATTCTTAAAATAGATTTTACAATCTGTTCCCAATGCCTTTTCAAACCTTTCTGCTCTAACCATAGGCGTAGGTCTCCACAACTTATAAATCTCCCTTACTTCTTCCGGAATTTCTATCCACCGTTCTGTACTAAATTCCTGCTCTATACACCCTCCGGGATAAAGACCGGAATAATATTCCATTGTAACAGGTTGATTGTTTTCAGGTTGAAGTGTTGGCTTGGGCTGATTCTGCATGTCTGCAAGTACATTGTACCAGTGTGTTGGGATTTCATCCTCAGAAAGTGTGATTTTAATCTGATCTGATTTGACTTTTTTCAATAAATTATTATTATTCATCATCTTATAAATTATAAATAGCAACATATATACCGTTGCCAACTAAAAAATCATCTCTTTTTCGGCAGAAAAACTTCGGCCATCATACATCTTACACTTCCTCCTCCATACTTTTCTATGGTTGGGATGGGGATAGAAAGTATTGAATTATAATGCCTGATACGTGTTATCTGATCCTCTGTCAGGCTGTTATAGGCTTGCTCGGACATAACCAATATTTTTTGACCAAGCCCTCCCTCTATCTGTAACATATTGCCTGCAAAACTTAATACCTGATCAAAAGTTATTGGTATTATCTCTTTTCCACTTTTTTCAATGCTTTTTATTACCTCAGCACGCTTTTCTTCATCTTTAATACTTTCCAAGCAAATGACCACATATTGATCAGCAATAGCCATCATAACATTCGTATGATAAATCTCTTTGCCCTCTTTATCAGTAGAAAAGAAAGAAACCAGGGAGTATCCCATTAACAAGCAAAATCGATCCAAAAGAAAAATATTGGTTCGTGGACTTAGACAAGCATACACAATCTTATTGGTACGATCCAGTATCATACTTCCTGTTCCCTCTAAATAGTCTCCTTCCTCTTCACTTGATTCAAATGAATACCTATGACGAATATCAAACAACAATCCAAGAGAATCGATAATATCTTCACGACGCTCTATTCGTCTATTGGGTGTTGCCATAGGATAAGTAATCAAAGTACCATTCCCATGAAAGCTTATCCAATTATTAGGAAAAATGGCATCTGGCTTTTTAGGATTAGGCGTATCATGCATTACAATAACATTGACACCTACATCTTTTAACTTTAGAACAAAGTTGTCAAATTCCTCTAAAGCCTTGATATTAATGTCATCTTTATTGCCCTTGCCATCATTGGTTTGGAAAGCATTTGTTACGGCTGTCTGCTCATTAAACTGAAATGAGGCAGGCCTAATCATCATGATATTGTCGGTATATTGTTTTTCCAAAAGTTTCAAATTTGTGCACAAATGTAAAAAAAAATGATTACGGAATTACCATTTTCAACCAGTTGCAGTCTTTTTTATGCCAAATTAAGATAATTTTATCCTTTTACCTAAATCCACCTTAACACACCTAATTCGCTGCATATCAAGCATATAAATAAAATAAAGGACCCGATTTTTCACCAGATCCTTTATCAACAAAATTTACTTAAAATTCTAAAACTTAAACTATAATCTATCTCTATTCATTTCTTGATAAAATATAGTTGTGCCCATATTTATTTCAACTTAACCATCTTCTTTGTAATTGACTTCTGGTTAGATGTTATTTCATAAAACAAGACCCCATTGGCATGCAAAGTACTATTTTCAATCGTTATGGTATTGCGCCCTTTTGCAAAATAACCTTGCGTCTGTCTCAAAATCCTGCCATTCACATCATATATCTTCAAAGTCACTTCATCAGAATGTGCCAATGTAAATGTTATATGAGTTTCTTCATTAAACGGATTGGGTACATTTTGTTCTACGGTAAGTTCACCATTCCCGCCTTCAAATTCCAAAGCAAAACCGGTTGAATTTCCATACTCGTCATATAACTCAGGTTGTATCCCTTCTCCATTCAAGCTAAGCACATCGGACAACTTTACATCCTTGTTTGAAACAACGAAGAACGTCAAAAGCTGATTGGTAATCTCCGCATTATCTGTATTCAAGCTCAACCTGAGAACATTGCCATTTAGACTATAGTTATCAGGGCCGGGGCTAAATACCTTGCTTTCCATTCCGATAAATGAAACATCCTTGGAAAGGTTAAATGCTGCCTGTATTCCCTGAATTGTATTCTGTTCGCTTATGCTGAAATAAACCGGAGTAACCTCACCTGCTTTTAGACTCACATCATTCACCAAAACAGTAGCCAATGACCGACTTTCAATTTCATTATCCTTTATATTCAAAGTGAAATCTCCATTCACGTCACCCAGTTTAACACCAACAAAATCTAAGCTTGTATTGACTCCATCTCCACTTGCTTTGATAGACTGAGGATAATTTTCTTTAAGTGGAATCTCCGGATTATCAAATATATATGACTTATCAATAAACTTCCAGCTTTTCCCGGAACTCAATTGATCTATCTTACCTAATATCAACTTCCTTATCATGACAATATCCGAAACTGTCACTGACTTATCTTCATTCACATCCGCAGCAATAATTTTATACGGAGTAGTTAAAGCCGTTTTATTCAAAATATGATTCTGTATTTTTATTATATCACCTGTTGTAACCCCATTCATTGGATTATTCTCATCCGAAGGCTCAATTTTATAGGATACATCCGGTTGCAGATTAGAAAAACGATAGTTACCGTTGGTATCAGTCTGCCTCATTAACCCTGACAATGCACTAACACTAACATATGGAATTCCTTCACTTGACTCCGTTAAGATAGTTCCACCTATTGTTGTCAAACTATCCGGACAAGGAACAATATTATCGTTTAATGTCAATGTAGTATATACAAAGTCAAACAATCCATTGTTGTCGATTACATAAACAGCGACCGGGAATGGCACATCAACGCCATAAGAACAATCAAATGTCTTAACGCTATCTGCAGGGTTTGTAGAATATGAATATCTCAAAGGATAGCTGGATGGACAAGCACCTGTTGAACCGTGATTAAACAATCTCGCCGGCAACATCAC
>CAKUWM010000201.1 GCA_934699305.1 uncultured Saprospiraceae bacterium
GCCCAGTCAAGGCTATTTTAGGCATAAAATCGGTGGGAGATTCATCTCCTGTTCCGCCATCTTCATTACAGTCTAAATAATTCAGATTGCCACAGACACCTGTATAAACCTGCAGTGAATAGTCATTGCTGGCATTTGATGTACCACCAGTCACAAAGGTCTCAATGTTTATCTTACCTGAAGAAGGCACAGTCGCTTTATACCATATATCATTATCAGAACTGTACGAATTGCAAGAAGAACCTGAGAAGTTTTCTGTCGAAGGTGTGGCTCCAGTGATATTACCCAAGACAGGTTGAGTCGGCATTTCATTTGTTACAGTTAAACTTATAGCGCCTGAACAATCATCATTAGATATAGGATTAATTGTCAAAACGCCATTTACATAAGTTGTCCCGTCCCAAAAGCCGCCACCACCGCTCGAATATCCGCCATATTTATAGACACCATTATTGAGTTGCCATCTAAAGGCATAGTAGTATGTGCCCGGTGAGAGATCTGCACCTATATCTTGCTTATATTCATCATTATTTCCCACATCAACGTTATATATAGCCTCTTTCCATGTCCAGCCGCTTTGGGATGGATTGATATTGGAAGTATTGACACCTACCCAAACTGTTATTCCGGAACCCTGACCGGAAGAATTGGTCACACCCGGCTCGTAGCCTTGACTATAAACAGTAAGGTTGTCTCCTATTTGAATATTGCCATTACCGGGATACTGAGTATTGCACCAATTCATCGCATCAGGAGGAGCATTAACTACAGAAAAAGTATAATCTTCCGCCTCTCCGGCATTTGCATAACCTAAATCACCACAAGCTGTAGGATAGCCTGTAAGATAATTACTCACTACTCTCATCCTGTAATCACCATTGGGAGTGCTGTTAGGGACTGTAAAAGTACCTGTACCGGATGCCACTTTTCCATTAGAAGAATACATTTTTTCGGAAACATCGAAAAGTAAATTATCATTCCAATCCACCCAAATTGCCATTCCTTGTTTGGTTACATCAGGAGTAATGGCAAAGGTTATGTCACCTCCGGCAAACTGACTGGCAGATAAGGAAGAAAAATCAGAATACGGTGCGACAGCAGATGATTTGGATATATTATTTATACCATAATCTGTAGTGAAATTGATGATACCATTTGTGGTAGATGTGCTGGTCACAGGACAATAACCGGTATAGAATTCTTCCGGACCTGACCATGTACTGAAATCCCCGCCTCCACAATCCGATCTGACCCACCAATAATAGGTTGTATTGGCAGTTAAATTCATAAGATCTACCGATGTACCACTCTCATGGATACCCGGACCATTCGGTGGAGTAGAATTCGTCGCATAATAATACTCATATCCATTTGATGGAGCTGGTGAAGGTGTATTCCAGGAAATTGTTGCTGAACTCTCTGTAATATCAGAAGTACTGAGTGTGGTAGATGGGAAACAGGTAGGCGGAGTTTCAATTTTAAAATTATCAAATCCTAAATACCAATCACCGCTTACCCAAGTGCCGGTAATTTTAATTTTCACATCTTCACCGGCATAAGACGAAAGATCATAGATCCATGAACGCCAACCGTCCACACCATCATTGGTTATCGTAGCTAAATCACTATAGTTTTCACCATAATCAGTAGAAAGAGAAACGACAAAACTCCCAGAACCCGCAGCAGGAGGGCCATAAGGATAATAGTAGTTGCCGGCTTTATAATCAAAACTCAATACATTGCCATTCACTACTGTTCCTACATTGATCGTGCTAAAATGACCGCTAGTGGCACCTGAATAAAAATGCTTATAAATATTATTATTGGGATTACCATTAAATACTGAACCAATAGTCCATAAGTTTATTTTCCACCCGGTGGGTGTAGATACATTTACAAAAGGTTCACTCCAGGGTATGGCTGTCCATGCTTCTGTCGTAAAGCTTGGGGAAGCAGTCCATGTACTATAGTCGCCGGATCCACAATTAGACCTAACATAAAAGGAATAGGTAGTGTTGGTGCTTAATCCACTAACATCTGCTTGTAATATACCGGAACCCACAGAACCACTGGCTACTAAACCAGTCGGCCCGCTTCCCCCTACTCCACTGGTACGTACTTCCCAGTCAAACGCTGCCAGTGGATCAAATACAGAAGCTATCCAGTTGAGAGTAGCTGAGGTCGGTGCTAAATTTGAAGCAGACAGGTCTGTCGGTGGTGAGCAAGAGGGCCCTATACCAACAATTGTCACATTGGCACGATATCCATACTGAACATTAGCTGTGGGAGGTGAAGAAGGATCGGCATTTGTATTGCCAATGCTGCCAATGCACACACTTGGATATGCAGAATGTACGTAAAATCCGTCATTTACTCCATTCTTACCTGAAGTATTTTCATCTACGGCAATCACTAAATTTTGTGTAGTATGATCAAATGAATATGCAGAAAAAGTAATCGAAACTACTCCATTAGAATTTGTTACGACACCATCGAATACTTGAGTCAAATCAGCTATAGGTAACCAGTCATCTTTAGATGCAAATACCGTCTTAGTGGTCACACCAAGAGACACTACCCAGTCTTTTGATTTATCGATATTAGCTCCACTGGGCATGTAAAACTTCAGTCCGGTAATATCGCCTGAATAGCCAACATCACTTCCTTTATATATCGTCTGAGAATAGGTGTATTGGTAATAACAATCGACTGGTAATGAAACAGTTTGATTAGTACCTGAACCTATTGTAACTTCCTGTCCATTTGCAAGAATAGGTAGAAAAAAGAAAATAAAAAAGTAATAATATCTCATATCCTAATAGTTTAAAATAAGTTTCCTGCCCAAATAGGATTCTCACCTCATGGCTTATGTATATAATTTAGGGATAAATATTAATACATAGGACTTGTCAGCCTTTCATATTATATTTTACTTAATAATCCTGATCGTCCGCAGTATTAAAGCATACCGTTAATTTGTAAATGTATATTGATTGTAACCAGAAAAAGGCGATTTAGTGTGTAACAAAATCGTAACAATTCTTTATAATTTATTTAACTTAAATAATATCAATAAAATAAATATATAAATAAGTTATAATTTAATAAAAATAAAAATAGTAAAATGTTAAGCTATATAGAACAGTCAGAATAAACAGAATAGTCTGATATGTAAAATGTTTGGGTAAGCACCTTCCGGCCATTTACTACTTCATAGCTAAAAAGTAAGATATTTCTATATATTGACCAGACAATCAGAGGTGTGGAATAAAGCTCAATTACAATTGCAGAGCCTCTGTGTTTGTTTACATTTGTTCAAACATTCACCTGAAATTAAAGTGATAATAATGTGTATCAGCAAATAGGCAAAGCCCAATTCACTCAGAGCTCATTTACTATAGATAGTATTTCCTTAAAAGCATCCTCGCCTTTAATAACATATTGCACTGCCCCTTTCTGTATCGTCTGAGCCGCTAATCCATAGTTCTCCTGGCTAGATAACATAATGATATTCACAAAAGGATTGTCTTTTTTCAAAACCTTCAATATCTCTATACCGGTCGCTGCCTGCTTATCCACGGTATCCAAATAATAATCTAAAATAACTACATCAGGAACATTTCCTTTCTGCTGTAAATAATCTTCTCCCGTAGAAAAGCACTGGATATCATGGGGAATCTCTCGGGTAAGATAATCCTTTAATGCCTCAGTAAGCATCTCGTCATCATCGATGATCACAATTCTTTTTGCTTCTATTTTTTTCATTCTTTAAATAATAATTATAGCAAATCTAACTTAATTTTTTGATTTTAACTCAGATAATGCTTTATCGAGCATGAGCAATATCTCGGATGTCATCAGATGAATTCTTTTCCAATTGGGTTGTTCCATTCGGCAAAGTATTTCAAGTTCCGCACCTGACTCCTTTGCTTTCGCCATACCCATCATAACAAATTTCGTCTTAAATCCATGTACTTGTGATGCTATTTCGCCGGCGTCATGTGATTCCATAGCCACATTGAGTTTTTGAATTAATATCGGACAACTATCCCGGAATATCCGGATATACTTTTGCATTTTCTCCTGATCATTTTCACAGAAATTTCTGAGATAGGTTAAATCAGTTGTATTATTGACTTTATCTTTATGTACGACCTCTACCCTTTCTGTTTTCTCAACATAGATCAGCTCTCTACCGGTATTTTCAGCTATGGTTTTGATAATTTGGTTCTTGTTAAAGGGCTTTGTGATATAATCATTCATTCCCGAAGCCCGGCATTCATCCAAATCGCTTTTCACTACGCTCGCGGTCAGCGCAATTATTATTGTATCGCACTTAGGTGTAGGAAATTCACTCCTGATCTTTCGGGCTGCGGAATAGCCATCCATGACAGGCATCTGTAGATCCATTAATATTACGTCGAAATCATTTTGTTGCAACTTTTCGATAGCCTCCTTTCCATTAGCTGCCTCGACGATTATAAGATCTGCCCTCGATTCTAATGTATCACGCGCGACTATCCGATTATCTACATTATCATCTACCAATAGAATTTTAAGTCCATTGAGTGTTTTACTTTCTACCTGACCTTTGGTCTGTGTTCTTATCAATCGTTCTTTAGAACCTAATTGTAAATTCAAACTAAATGAAAAAGTAGATCCACTTCCTTCTTCACTTTCTATAGCAATCTTCCCTCCCATCAATTCTACCAACTGACGGCTGATACTCAGACCCAGACCGGTCCCTCCAAATACTCTCGTATCACTCGCATGAGCCTGAGTAAAACTGTCAAAGACCGAATCTATTTTATCTGCAGGAATTCCTACTCCTGTATCTATGACTGCAAATTTTAATTTTGCTCTATCGTTTATCAGTTTATCATTAGATATTTCGATGTGTACAGATCCTTTATCTGTAAACTTAACGGCATTTCCAGCTAAATTCAATAATATTTGATACAATCGTACCGGATCACCAATCAATATTTCAGGAACATCCTCATACACCAATGAAGTCAATTCTATGCCCTTCTCATCTGCTTTATGTTTTAATGTTTCTAACACCTGTTCTACTATCCCGTGAATATCAAAGTCGATCTCCTCCAATTCTATCTTTCCGGATTCGATTTTCGAAAAATCAAGAATATCATTGATTATATGCAACAAGTTGCCGGATGCCTTCTGAACACTGAGTAAATACTTTCTTTGCTTCTCCTCTAAAGGTCTATCCAAAACAAGATTAACCATACCCAATATGGCGTTCATGGGAGTCCTGATCTCATGGCTCATATTCGCCAGGAATCGCTCCTTATACTTTTGTGTTTGTAGCAACTCTTCATTTTTTTTACGAAGACTTTCCGTTTTCTCTTCGACCAATTTCTTAAGCTCTTGTTCACGCAACTCTAAGTTCTTTACTGTAGTTACAGTCTGAGAGCGTACTCGATCTACCAACACTCCTATAATACCTATTAGAGCTCGCTGACTTTTTTCAGCCAAGACAAAAAAATCATGGTGTGATATGCTAAATGTCGAAGTATCTTCCAGTGCAGTAACAGACATGTTACGCACTTCCGGTTTTAATAAAGACAACTCCCCTACCACTTCTCCTGCACCTAAGATAGCCACAGTCTGCGTATCATTATGTACTTTCACTTTTCCACTTTGGATAATGTACATCCAGTC
>CAKUWM010000202.1 GCA_934699305.1 uncultured Saprospiraceae bacterium
GCTATTTCGGTGGTCCAGTTGCTACGGCTGATGGTCATACAATGGTCGCTGGTATCGCTAATGTAGCGGCCTGGCATCAGCATCCCGAAAGGAAAGCTGTCATAGACCGAAACTAAAGGTCTATGTGTTGTTTTGCCCCAAGGGCTGATGCTTAATCCATCTATCATATATTACCGTAAATATGATGTGAAGATAAATTTATTTTTTGATATTTCAAAGGGTTGGGTTTAGGGTGATGGGTGAGAAAGCGGCTTCATAGGTCGTAGTGAGATGCTACAACTAGTGGGTTATCCTTTCATTTTTACAGATTTTAATGTAATCCTATTTCAGGACAAGACACTTTTTTATTTTGGGCTGCTTTAAGCCCTAAAAAGGAACAGAAAAACAAAGAAAAGGCAGCAAAGCGGCACACTAAAAAATTAAATTGGTGGCTTCGCCATACCGTTTTTTTGCCCCCTTTTTAGTTCCGCCCTAAAGCGGAAATGAATTAAAAAAAGTGGTTGGTAAAACACCAACCACAGGAAAAATTGTTTTGATAGTACGGACACACGAAAGGATTCGTGCCAGCGTGGGCGTTTTTTGGTTACTGATGCACGAAGTTACGATCCACTTATAACATTAGTGAATTCTGTATTCTTCGGATGGGACGCATTTACCATTCTTATAATCTTTAACATCAATTTGTATATAAACACAATTGCCAGGTGGATTTTGTTTATATCCTATTTTATACGCCTTGTAATACAATGTTAGATATGGCTGCCATTGCTTTTTACAATCTATGACCTCTATATGATGATAATCTAACTCTTGAAACTGATTCACTAATTTATAATACATTTCCTTATATCTTTGAGGATTTGCGGTTGTATCAGTTTTATAATCTATATAAATTTTATAACAACTTCTTTCATTAAAATAGATTCTACTTATTTCTTCTTTAATGGCTACCCTCAAATTACCATTAAAATCAAACAAATCATCAAAGCTCAAAATTTCTTGAATACCCTCCTTAACAATGTGTTTTTTTACTTTTTGAACCATTTTACTCAATGTAGTAGAATCTGGTAATTGAGCATAGATTACGAAACAATTCATTAGAAATGATAAAAGTAATATTATCACTTTTTTTTGCATAATGGTTGATTTAAAAACATTATTTATTTTCTTCGCTTTTTGAAGTGTTGGTAGTTTCTACAACATCTATTGTAAGCCGTGTTACTTCTGCATTATGTGCGTCCACTTTTTCTTTACTGTCAAATGTCGTTTTAAATTCTTCTGTCGTTTCCAAGCCCATCCAACTTAGTGTCTGAATTTCACCTTCTTTCAATCCTAATTTGTGAACTTCATTATATTCTGTCAGATTTTCAACTATTTTACCTCTATATTTTTTTGCAAGCAAATTATGCTCTTGATTGTCGCTCATTTTGTTCATGTATTCATCCCCCGTTCCTTTAACTTTCTCCTTTACGTTCCTCATTATAACGGAGTGATAAAATTCGTGTATTGTAGTCGATAATCTTCCTATATCATTATATCGATATTCAAAAGATTGCCCTGCATCATTTGGTTTTGTAGCGATAGTCGTATTACTATTAAAATTTGTTGTAGTCGCCGATAGCATACCACTTAGTGTTGTGTAGCCCTTACTATTGTTATACTCAGGACCATATTCAGTTGCAAAATTTTGATGCGTAAAATTAATGTCAAATTTTCTGCCAATAAACGGTTTTGCTACTTCTTGGATTGATTTTAATGCAAATACATTGTCAACTATTTTGATATATGGAGTGTTTGAGATGCCTCTAGTTCTTATTTTTTTGCCATCAGGGTCAATAAACTTAATAGGATTATTTGCAACGAAATCATAAGGGCTTAAACTTGGATATTCAGCGGCCAATGGATCCAAACTCAACCACCTCGCAACTCTACTATCATAAATCCTAGCTCCAAAATCCAAACTATTCCCAATTCCTTTCAGCTCATTATCCTTTTCCATTCCATTAAACCCAAACCTATACTTATCCTTACTTTCATCGCAGACTTCAACTAGGTAGCTTTGTTGGGTGGTTTTGGTATAATGGGTGCAGATTTGCTCTATCTCTGCTGTGGAGAAAGGGCCGTTAAATAATAAGTTCACGGTATTGCCCGAGGCATTAAAGCTTATGGTCTGCTTACGACCACCTGGCATTAAATAACCACCGCCTATTACATAAGGGGTATTGTCTCTGGTTTCTATGATCATTACCTGCATGCCGCTTTCTGCTGCTCCTTCTAATACCGGAACGTCAAAACTAAATTTATTGTCTATGCCTGCTTCCACTTCGGTGGTCAACTGTATCCAGTTTCCTTCTTCAGGAGCACTCATTATAATATTGGAACCACTAGTGCTTATGCTACTTCCTGCTGAGAAAACACTATTAATCCACCTATCATATATTACCACAAATACAATGTGAAGGTAAATTTAAAATTTGATATTTCAAAGTGGTTGGGTTTAGGGTGATGGGCGAGAAAAACAGCTTTTTTGGGTTGGTGATAACATAAATGTGGGCTAGGTCCCTTAATTGTTAGTGGTCAAGGGGTATATTATTAGAAAATTCAATTAAAGTAGGAAACATTCCTGCTCCAATATGAGATATACGAATATAGCTATATTTTGAATTATAACGGAAAGCATAATACATTTTAGATTTTTCCAAATATACATAAATCCAATTAGGCTTTTCAGAATTTAGTTTCATCCCAAATTGACTCTGATAATCTGAATATTGTAAAGCTTCTTTATTTATAGTATCTCTATAACATAGGCTATCATCAAAATAAATTGAAATAACTTCTGTCTCTTCTGTTGCAAAGCTAATGTGAACAAACTTGCCAGCTGCACCTTCAATATACCAAGTCAATTTATTATCATTATATCTAATCCTCGGTTTTAATTTTGAGAATCCTTTATGCTCCTTTTTCCTGTTTGCTAATGCTTGAAAAGTTAGAAAACCAAACATCACAAACAAAAATAAAATTCTTGTTATCTTATTTACTATTTCTTTCATTAGAATTTTGCTCTTTTTCAATTATTCTTTTCTTCATCAAGAGGAATCACATTAAGCTATCAAGATGAAAACCCATAATTCTCACAAAGAGAATTAAACTCTCCATTCTCCGTTTTATATGCACTTTGATATAACTCAAAAAGTTCGGTTCTGTCTAAAATAATAAGGTCAGCAAAAGTACTGAACAATAAATCTTTTAGGCAACTATTTACACCAACAACACTTAAAGTGCCAACAAATTCACCATAAATACTCCATTCAACATTTACCGATTTTGGTATTATAACTACTGGAAATGGACAGTCTCTAAGTTCAAGAGTTGTGTCATCCGTATATGTAAGGCAATCTTCATAAGACCCTTCATTAGATTCATTATATTTTATGTAGAACGCCTTCCAATATGAAGATTTATTTTCAATGGGGCCTAATTCTATATCTTCCTTGGTTGCTGTAATTAAATTGTGGAGTTTTTGAGAAAAAATGGCGAAATCATCATTACAATCAACAAATTCTGAAGCAAGAAAAAAATAGTTGTCAAACTTCTTTTTGAAAACATTGTTAGGATACCCTACTTCATAGTTGAAATTTTCGTATATTGTTTTAGCAGGAAATTCAATTATTTTATGCATAAGTTACTCTGTTTAATTATCTTTTAAATCTATAAGCTTCTCTACTCCTCCATTTTCCATTCACAGTTTGAGTTTGCAGTTTTATTGTCGGCTGACCTGTTGAGGTTGATTTAGGGTAATATTTCAATTTTGCGTTAACATCTCCTATTTTGTACCGAACCTCTTTAAATGTAGTTGTACGAATAACTTTCTTTTCTCCATTTATTTGTCTAACTGCGGATTCAAAAATTTCTGACCCTAAATAATCCCCTTGGACATCGAAACTCTTCATACCTGTGCTTGATGTGCTCGATTTTTGCTTTACTGGCAATTTATTGGGGCTAGCTTTACTTACAGCTGCATGTCCAACTGTAACCATAAATGACAAGACATTAATCGGATTTTTGAAATATTCTTTGTTAGTTTTAATTACACCATTCGCTGCCAACGAAATTGCGTCTTTACCTTTCAAGCTCCCGTTTGCATATCCATTTATTGCAGCACTACTCATTTTCTGCCCCTCATCACCATTTTTTGACATTCTCCCAATCGTCATGTTTTCGTCAAGATTTAGGACAAAGTCCCTTACATCTCGAGCATTGTCTAGTTGCCACAAAGGATCTCCTCCAAGATTCTTGTTATCAAATACATAAAATCCAACCAATGCATCATCCGAGTTATATTGTGGAGAAAAATATGCGTCTCTGCATGAAAATGCTTTCACAGAACTACTTTTAACAGCACCTTTGTCTTGTAATGATGTTCCAGTATACTTTGCTTCAGAATATAGTTTTTTCTCATCCCCAAAAGGATCATTATACATTATCGGATTCAACGCATTCACCGAATAATTGCTAATGCTCACCTGATCCACTGGATCCAAATTCCACCTTCTCCCTAACCTCGTATCATACTCCCAAAACTCCGCAGTATTATGATTTCCAACACCAGCTATCTCATTTACTTTCTCTTGCCCGTTAAACCCAAATCTATATTTATCCTTGCTTTCATCGCAGACTTCTACTAGGTAGCTTTGTTGGGTGGTTTTGGTATAATGGGTGCAGATTTGCTCTATCTCTGCTGTGGAGAAAGGGCCGTTAAATAATAAGTTCACGGTATTGCCCGAGGCATTAAAGCTTATGGTCTGCTTACGACCACCTGGCATTAAATAACCACCGCCTATTACATAAGGGGTATTGTCTCTGGTTTCTATGATCATTACCTGCATGCCGCTTTCTGCTGCTCCTTCTAATACCGGAACGTCAAAACTAAATTTATTGTCTATGCCTGCTTCCACTTCTGTGGTCAGCTGTATCCAGCTGTCATATTCTTCTGCATGCAGCACTATACTCGATCCACTAGTGCTTATGCTACTTCCTGCTGAGAAAATGCCTGTTGATGCTAAGGTAGCCAAAGGCTTGCAAGTATCTGCCATTTCGGTGGTCCAGTTGCTACAGCTGATGGTCATACAATGGTCGCTGGTATCGCTGATAAAGCGGCCTGGCATCAGCATCCCGAAAGGAAAGCAATCGTAAGCCCAAACTAAAGGACTTTGCGCTGTCTTGCCCCAAGGGCTTATGCTGAAACCACCTATCATATATTACCGTAAATATGATGTGAAGATAAATTTATTTTTTGATATTTCAAAGTGGTTTGGTTTAGGGTTATGGGTGGAAATGATTTGTCTTGGTAAGGGAATCCCAACCACAGGGGATGAACCCTAAAAGTAAAAATTTGCGAAGCAATCATTAAATAAATTCGGGCTTTCAGCACTCATTTTTTCACCCCCTTTTTTGCTCCGCTGAAAGTGTAAAAGGAATAAAAAAACACTTTATTTGATGGCTTTTATGTTTAATAATATCCATTTATGTATTTATGTTGCTCTTTGAGCATTGCAATATCCCATCTGTCAAAAAATTTATCATTGTACTTACAAGTTCCTTTTTTATAATAACCTAATAGAATATTTCTTTTGCCTGTTAATGATAATTCTTCAAAAG
>CAKUWM010000203.1 GCA_934699305.1 uncultured Saprospiraceae bacterium
CATAATCGGTTCTGATGGTAAGCTGTTCGTTGAGTTCGGCGATTTCCTTTTCCATCTCGAGCACATGGGCAAAGGCCTGCGATGCTTCCTCGAAAACGGTGCGGCTGTCGCTAAGAAGCAGATGCTGAGGCAGATAGGCAATCACGGCATCGGTTGGCGCAGTCACCCTTCCGCGTGAGGCTGACTTAACGCCGGCAATAATTTTCAACAAGGTAGATTTGCCGGCGCCGTTTTTACCCATCAAGGCAATTCTGTCTTTGTCGTTGATGGCGAACGAGACGTCTTTAAAAAGGGTAGTGTTGCCAAACTCAACAGTAAGGCCGTCAACTGATATCATAGATGGATTTTAAGCCGACAAAAGTACTCAAAAAATGGAGGTTGTGGGATAAAAGACTGAAATTGGTATTGGAGGGGTGGGTTGTGCGAATTGTAAATGTATCAGGAAAGGTTTTGTTTATCTTGGTGCCATAAACTGATCTCCATTAAAGTGTATCATGGTAGTCTGGCACTTTCATTCACCAAACTTCTGTCTCCCAAGCAATATTGTTTGAATGTTTCTTGAACGCTGTCATTTCAGGGAATGCCATCACATAAACCTTTCCAACTTTACAGTCTTTCAAAAAATCTTCAAGTTCTGAAAGACGTTTCGGAGAAACTGGAAAGTGTGAGGAATCAACCCCTATTTTAACTGCTACAAAAATGATCAATTATGACATAGCTTTAAAAACAGTTGTTTTTTACCAAATAAGTAAATGGCAAATTGGATTGGAGTATTACAATGGGTTTACCGACGTTATGGGCCTTGGTGTTATAAATGAAAAATATGACGCTCGACTTTTCAACCGCGCGCTGTGGTTTACCGTGGATTATAAATTATTGTCGTTTTAATTGTGCGTTTTGTTGGGGAGTAGCAGGCTGAATATATTCGTTTGAGATGTCATCCGACTTGAGATGCTCGCGGAATAGAGATGCTCGCGGAATAGAGATGCATCAAACTGCGAACCATTATCAGTCCTGATGCTGACTATGGTTAGTTTTGGGTCAACATTCCAAGGTATTATCCAGTTTTGCAGGGGTTGATTGAAAAGGTATTGTCGTACAATTTGGCAATTTTACTCTAACTTTTCCTTTTTTATTACACTTTTTTTTGTCAAGAGGATGAATGTAAAAAACAATACGAAAAGTATTATTTTTCCAACCAAATAACCATAGCCATATTCGGTTAATCGGTCTAAATCGTTCTTTACTATTGAAACGATATTCACCAATAATATTAGAGAAATAATAATTGAGATGTAAAATATTGTTTTTTTCATGGGAGATAATGTAGAAAAGAAAGGTAATAATTAAATTACCTTTCTTTTTTTATGGGGTAACTATTTAGTTACTGTGGTCGTTGATGGAGTGTAAATTCCAAATGTAATCGCGGATACCAATCCGTTAACAAATGACTGTCTGGTATGCACTGTATAATCTTTTGCACCATTTGCCATTGCTCTTGAATCAGAAACTCCAACAGGAGCTAATCCATAAATTACATAGGGTCTACTGAAAAACCATCAACCTTATGTTTATGAGATATTTATGACTATTTTTGAAGGATTAAATGCAAGGATATATGCAAAGAGTCAATAAAAAGCGTGCAGTAACTCCAAAATACGTGAGTCCAAAACAGCTTTCATTAGCCGGATTTGAGACCCCATTTGAACGAACCCTCAACCCTAAAAACCGATGGGTAGTATTAGCTCATTTGATACCTTGGGATGAGGTATGTAGCATCTATCTCAAAAACAACCCTATAGCCTCAACCGGTCGCCCGGCACTAAGTCCGCGCGTTATCATTGGCTCAGTCATTATCAAGCACTTATGCAATCTCGATGACATTGAAACAACAGCTCAGATATCAGAAAACATCTACATGCAGTATTTTCTTGGCTATTCCAGCTTCACCGATGAACCTCCTTTTGATGCTTCATTGTTGACTGATTTTCGCAAGCGATTGGGTATTGATCAGGTGAATGCCATCAATGAAAGGATTGTAATGTTGAGAGCTAAATTTGATTCACAAAACGAAAAATACACTGATCCTGAGCAGAATACCCCAGAAAACACAGGCGGAAATGAAAGCCGGAAAATTGAAAACAAAGGAAAACTGATCATGGATGCCACGGCTTGTCCGCAAGACATTGCCTATCCAACAGACTTGGATCTACTTTCAAATGCCAGGGAAAAATCAGAGCAGATTATTGACGATGTGTATGATATCAGTATACACAAAGAAAAGCCACGTACCTATCGTTTAGTGGCGAGAAAGCGATACCTGCAAGCAGCCCAAAAGAAAAATAAATCCAGTAAACTTATTCGCAAAGCCGTAGGCAGTCAGTTGAGATTTCTTCGACGTAATCTAACAATCATCAACAGGCTGCTCGACAGCTATCCAACCATCCCACTTGAATCAAAACAATATAGAAACTTACTGGTAATCAGCACGCTTTACAATCAACAAAAGCAGATGTACGATCAAAAGATACACAGTGTCGAACACCGCATTGTGAGTATGCATCAGCCACATATACGTCCCATCGTGCGGGGCAAAAGTCATGCTAAGGTTGAGTTTGGAGCCAAAATTCACGTTTCGCTGATAGACGGGATTTGCTTTCTGGATCAACTGAGTTGGGATAACTTCAACGAAGGCAGTCAAATGATGCAATACATTGAAAACTACTACAAAAGGTTCGGGTTTTATCCCAAAGAAGTGCTTGCCGACAAGATTTATTGCACACGCGCAAACAGAGCAGCACTCAAATTAAAGAACATCAAGCTCATAGCCAAACCACTTGGCAGACCAGCGGCAGTGTCAAATCACGTAAGACCGGGCGAACGCAATCCAATCGAGGGCAAATTTGGCCAAGCTAAAACAGGCTACGGGCTAAATCGCATTCGAGCACGGTTGATGGACACAAGTCAAACGTGGATTGCGAGCATAATTTTAGTACTCAACCTGGTCAAATTGGCCGGGCTGAGTAGTCTATGCCTAATCATCAATACGATTGAGAGTTTTTCAGTAAAGGCAACGCTTTCAGTACTATTATATATTCATGGTTTTTCAGTGCCAAGCCGATTCAATTCATTAATAATAGATTGTGAATATGCGTAATATACTTCACCCGAATTATTCAATATTAAACGAGGGGTCCTTGAGTTTTTCAGCAGACCCTATCATAGTAAAGATGATTTTTTAAATATACAGAGTTACCCCATCTGCGATACTGGAAAATATTTCCGTCAACAATATTGTTATTCTTACGTATTTCTTCCATTACAACTGTTTTTAACTCGTTTCGTCCAACCATATATGCGTATGTTGGATCTGAAATAAAATCAAAGGGGTATTTATATTCGCGATCAATGACATCCCCATTGCTTTCAATACTGCTAATCTTTGTTATAAATTGATACTGTGGGTTATCATAATAATATCTTGTAATGCTCTTTATTGAATCACTGCCAAAAATGGTCATTGAAGTATCCATTTGCAAATAACTATAACCTGAAAAATTCAAATAATGCTCAATCATAATTTTTTGTTGAGATAAATTATTTGAAGCCTCAACTGGAGCTAAGATGGTTCCAAAAAATTTCCAGATATTGGAATTATTATCAACAATTTTATACACTTTTGAGTTTCTTTTTAAACTAGCTTCTGATTCATTTTTTACTACTTGTTCTTCTTTGTTAAGGCCTCTTCGCCAGCTATAGTTTACTTTAGGTGGAAATGGGTATTCATTAATAAAATAATCGGGAGAATCCAGGTGTGTACTAAAGGTCTTAGAAATAAATCCATTTTGACCTCCAGACGCCCCAGCAATACTTTCAGTCACAAATTTATATTCTACTGACGAACCATTTGTGTTAGAAAGCTCAACTATTGGGTTTGAAAAAAAATAATATGCATTGGCAAGTCCATCATTATACCAAATTGATGGATAATATTTAAATGGCAACATATAACAATACTGAGGTCTTACCCCAATTACTCCGGTAGATCTGTTTAAAGTATCTTGATAATTAAATGACTTGATAGTTGACAGTGACGTACTACTAGAATAATTATATATTTTCTTAATACGCAATCCACCAATCGTTTTATTATAAAACGAATTACTTCGAACATTCGGATCTGTAAGAATGCAACAATGCACATTATCAATGACCGATGTTTGTGAGCATGGCAATAATTCCAAATCGTATCCTTCACCATCAAAAGATTTTGGTAAATAAAATGACCATTTTTTTTCCTGATTTTCGTATAAAGACCCATGTGCTTCCCAAACAATGTCGTGGTTACTATCTAAAATTCTTATTTTAAACCCGCAATCACCCGATGTGCCTTGATCACACCTTATATCAAAAGAACATGAATTATTTGAGGGATATAGCTTAACTTGCACATTACCGCCTTCATGTCGAAATCCAGGGATGCCTGCTATTAGTTTTCCACTATAAACGCATGCCGTTTCTGTATAACCAGGCCCGATACCTTCAATACTCTCACCAATAAAGTCGGAATCATAAATATCATGGTTTTCATACTCAAACATAGAATACCCCCCTGTTGGATAAAAAATTTTATACAGGGCAAAAGCATTTGAATTAATATTCGGGTATCTGTTAGCACCAGCAGGAACTGATATACCATCAAATGTCCATGTAGGGATATGTTAGATTTTCTGTATGTCCATTATAGTAACCCCAATAATCAACCGCATGCGATAATCGCTCAGGTTGCGAACCAGTCAAATATTCAAATTTATACCATTCAAGCATTGAATTTGATTGCGAAAAATAATTGATAGATTAAGTTTCAATCTATATCTTCGACTGTTTTGATTCGATTCACCACAGACGCTTCCTATTAATGCCCCACTATAATAAAAATGATCGTAGTTAAGTTCATATTTAGAAATAATCTCATCAGAAACGTTTTTTATCTCAATAGCACTAAGTGCAAAATCACCAAGAATATCTTGACGAGCGAAATTATGCCTAAAATAAATCTTAAACTTTGAAGAATTAATATTTGATGGCCGTTTCCCATAAATAGTAGTCTTACCTTTATTAGATGACCATGAAAAATGAGGAATTTGATCTGCAGGAATTGTAATCGGTAACAATATCCAATTGTACTTTGTAAAAAAATCAATATTTGCATTACAATAAAACTGCTGATAATCCTCATAAAAAACTTCCAAAAAGTCATTACTGTTTGGAAAAATAACTTCCAATAAATGCCAAACACTTTCACTGCTAATCGTTCTATGACTACCTTCTGTCCAAGAATCAATTATATCAATCGCAGCTCTTGCATTGTTCATTGATCTTCCAAATATGAATTTCGTGCCATTTTCGGTTGTAATGATCCATTGAGTTGTGTTATTACAATCCAACATATTCATTATCTCTATTTTCCAATTGTTTGACGGAACACATTGAACCTCTAAATTTTTGCTAATTATCATACGTCCGCTTTCTCCACAAAAATTATAGTAATATTCATCAGGCAATAAATCAACGTTTTGATCTTCAACAAAATGCTCATTGTAAAAAATTGTTAAATCACTATCATTC
>CAKUWM010000204.1 GCA_934699305.1 uncultured Saprospiraceae bacterium
ACATGTAATATCTCCGCCGTCTTCACAATACCCTAAACATGAACTATTGTTGACTTTAGAACGGATAAGATTGCCGGGAAGTGGTCCAAAACCATTGTTAAAATTAATGCCATAACTGGTAAGATGACAATAACTCATGATGGTACCTCCATCAACAGGTGCAGGACCTGGAGAGCAATTGCCTTCAACATAATAACAATTGTCGATAGCTCCTCCGGGCCATGTACAGCTATGGGTATGAGGAGAACCGAGGTTATGGCCTATTTCATGTGTCATTACTTGTACTGTCCAGGAATAAACGGGAACATTGTCGTAAGTAGAATAAATGTTGGCATAACTATATTTAAATGGACTACACAAGCTGTTAACCCATGCAATACCTCCCACGTTGTTTCCTCCCAATGCAACTAATTGTCCTAAGTCACCATTAAATGTAGGCCGTAGGTTTTTAAATTGTTTTAAAGCAGAATAGCTGTTGGATGTACTATATGGATCGGCTGATGTCCAAACGAATATTTCAGAAATATGGGTAGATAAACTTTCATTTTCAAACAATGCAGCGACGTTATTATAGACTGCAGTAACCCAGTTGGTAGTGGCAGAAACAGAGCCTTTGTTTAAAAATAAGGCGTAATCGCATTCTAAATATTGTTTAAAACACTTCTGATCTCGGGTGTTAATACCATCCTGCAGAATTTTTTTGACTTCTTCGGCATAGCCTTCTGGCTCGACAGTTCCACATATTGCAGGCTTTTCAGCCTTTAGGTTTTTGTCGGAATGGAGCATGAAGGTATTTCTTTGTAAGGTTTTAGTAATCATGATATTTCCTTCTTGTTCAGTAGAAATCATACCGATGATGTCATCACTAAAAAAACTTATTGCAACCAATGACGTATAATCACCCTCTACGATGCCTCGATAATAGGTACCCGGACGATATTGATCAGTCGAAAACTTGCCATCCGATGTGTGTATTTGGAAATCTTGAGATAAAACATCCGTTTTGGCAAGCAAAAGAGAAAGTTTTTGTTGACCATAAGGAATAGAAAGGCGAATAAAGGGTGCGCCGCTGCTAACGATTGACTTTAGATCCTGTGGACTAATGGTTACTAAGTGTTTATCTGCATCATCAGACTTTGTAGAAGGGAGCTCTTTGACTTCAACTTGATTAAAGGGATTATATTCCGTAAAATAAACACCATCCCCATATTTATTCATTACTTTTTGAGCAATGGGTTTTATTTTAGATAGATTAATTTCCTGCCCATAAAGTGAAAAACACGCTATCCCTACTAGCGAAAAAACGAAAGTTAAGAGTAGTTTTTTGAAAAGTAAATGTAGTGCCATGATTAAAACAACTTACAATAATGATTCATTATTTAATACAAGTAGTTTTCTCAATAAATGATATTAGAGTAAGGAGGTAGTATATTAAGAATAATTCAAATCAAAGTAAAAACCCAATTCAAATAAAGTGCAAATTAAATCAAATTAAAATAATCGACAAGCGTTTTGTTTAAAATTTAAAATTATATTTCTAAAATGGATATATTGATTTATAAAAATTTTAATATGTCTATATTCTGATTATACCATAAAAAAGGTAGCATTTATTGATAAGTAGAGGCGTGTGTGACCTACAAGAGTGTTGGAAAAGGATGGAAATCAAAGAAAATAAATATAAAAAAGACACAACTATCCTAAAATATTCATGTTTAGTATTTTCAAAAGAACAATAAAATCAAATAATGCAGGATATTAAAAAGTATTGGGACGAAGGAGTAACCTTTGAAGAGTATTTGGTACGGGCTAAGCGCGATTATGAAAATATGACAGATGGTGACGACGATGAAATGAAGGAGTATTATCGATTGGGAATTCAACGTATGGAACGCATGGTATCGAGGTTTCATCCGGATGCAGATCAAGTGAGTCTTTTGAGTCAGATGAATTTCAAAGGAAAAATACTAATCGTATCTGAGCCATGGTGTGGTGATGCCAGCCAGGCATTGCCGGTTATTTCGGCTTTTTTCGGAACGGATCATGTTAGAATAACTTACCGGGATAAGGAGCCATCCTTGATTGATGACTTTTTAACCAATGGGGCCAAATCAATACCGGTCGTTATCATACTGAATGAATCATTTGAAGTAATTAACGTATGGGGAGCTCGTCCGCAATATGGCAGAGAACTATTGGCCAAATACAAACAGGATCCGGAAGCATATAGCAAAGAGCTGTTTCACAATGACTTGCAGGTATATTATGCCAAAAATAAAGGATATGATACCATAACAGAGATACTGGAGATGATATAGTTACGGTAACTGGGCATTCACTTTTCAATTGGTTATACGTAAACATGGATGTTTATTGAGTTGACTGAAATATTTTACCGAATTTTTTCATATTAATATTAACTTTACTACTCGTAGGTTCGGTCAATTATGAATAGCAACCCGATTAACTAACCCAAATTGTTTAAATATGAAAAAGTCCTTATTTTTCGTAATCAAATTTTTAGTGATTGGTAATTTTATCTTTGGTCAAGGTGTTCCTTCCAGAACTGCTGCAAAGATAGATAAGGTTTATTCGACGTATGGACTTAGTGGTAAGGGTGTTCTGGTCGTTATGATGGATAGGGGCATAGATTACCGACACCCTGATTTTATCGATGAAAATGGTAAAACACGACTTGCCTACATCTATGATTTATATGATAATAAAGGTGCCAATGATCCCGACAATCCTTTTGGAGTGGGAACAATATATGATAGTATTGAGATAAATGCTTCTCTTCAGGCAGGAGGGGCGCCTCTTGTCAATGATGATTTTGGCCATGGCACAGCTACCACCGGTATAATGGCGGGAGATGGGTCGGCAGTGGCTGGAAATAATGACTTTCGCGGAGTGGCATATAATGCAAAGATAATCAGTATAATAGCCGTCAAGAGTGGGTTTCCGGCTTATGGCAATCATCCCGGACAACCTACGCAATTCAACCCGGATCTCTTAACGTATGCTTTCCAGTTTGCCAATCAGAAAATTAATGAAATTGGACTTCCATCTGTGACCTTACTCAATATGGGGTCAATACAAGATCCTACTGATGGCAGTATTGCATTTTGTAACTTGGTGACGGATTTTACAAGCCAAGGACATCCCTTTGTCTGTGGTTCCGGTGATGATGGTGGTAAAGACAATCACATGATAGGACAATTGGCTGAAGACCAACCTTCGGACTTTATAATCCAAAAAGGAGAAGAGGGGAATTTGCGATTTACATCGTGGTATTCTGATGATGATAGAATTAGTTTTACCATCAAAAGGCCTAATGGTACTGTCGAAGGGCCCTTTCTATCCCCAACTTCGCCGACAGATATCAAAGATCAATCGCTGGATCAGATAAATATATATCATCGAGGAAAAGATGTAGAATATTCAGGATCTACGTCAAGCCTCAGAGTATTGTTGATCGACTTTAGTGGAGAAAAAGGTACATATACAATCCGGGTTACACCGACTTCCGTGAAATCGGATGGCAAGATAAATGCCTTTTTAAATCCGGCACTATATTATAACAACAATGCATTTTTGAACAATACCAATCCGGGTGGCAATATTCATGCTTATGCGGCTTGCCACGGTGTGATCTGCCCCGGGGATTATAATGCTACTAATTCATGGACAGATATGAACAATATCTTGCGAACCAATACCAATCAGGGCGTTGTGAATGATATTTGGAAAGGTTCAAGCGCCGGACCTACAATGGATGGTAGATTAGGCGTGGATTTGGCCGCTCCCGGTGAAATTGCTTGGGGTGCTTATGGAAAAGATTCTTACTATTCCAATTTTGATTTCAATAAAATTAAAAGCAGCAAGGGTTTTTATGGCATTCAGGACGCCGTAAGCGGCGCAGCACCAATTGTCACAGGAGTCATAGCTTTGATGCTCGAAGTAAATCCAAATCTTACTCCTTCCCAGATAAAAAGTATCTTGCAGGAAACGGCCCATAAGGATTCCTTTACCGGCAATACGCCCAATGCTAAATGGGGCTTTGGCAAATTGGATGCTTTTGCAGCTATTCAGAAAACGTATGCCTTATTGTCCAAGAATCAAAGAATCGATGAGTCGTGCATTTTAATCAACCCCAATCCGGCAGATAACTTTATTGAGATTTCTTATCCGAATAAACCTTCCGATAGATTAATAATGTCTCTTTATTCTATCGAGGGGAAGAGATTAAAAGACTTTACAGTAACTTCTGGGGAAAAATTAAATATTGGAGACTTGTTACCCGGAGTCTATTTTGTCCGTAGTCCTTTTGGCAAACAAGTGGTAACAAAAAAGTTTATAAAAAGATAGGAAAAGGTTGATGTGGTGATAAGATGAATCGGTGGAGAGGATATACTTTTTAAGCAAGAGATATTTTGGCAGATAGGATACTGGGTTTTATATTTGAAAAAAAATGACATGACTGATCAATCAAAATATGTGTTTAAGGAACTGAAAGCCTATAGCAGTGATGAGGGTATGGTTGATGGGAGCAAAAAGTATAGAAGTGTTTTTGACAGATATGAGTTAAGTTATGTTTATTTCGAATTTTCCTTTTATAACAAACTTTTTGATGAAGAGGATTGGGAGGGAGAGTTTACCATAGAATGTTCTTCCAATACTACTAACCCTATTATATATTGTAGTCTAATAAAGCCAATCACAGTCAACAAGTCACAGAATATTGTATATATAAGAGATGGGTGGGGCAATCCAAATGCCGGTACCTACTGGATGGCTGGTGATTATAAGTGGAAAGTATTGGCAAATGGTGTCGAAATAGCAAACACAGTTTTTCATATAGAAGAACTTGGGCCAGATGCATTGACGCAGAACGAATATATCCAAATTGAATCGGTTCGGATGTTTGAAAGCGATATTAATATACAAACTGACCCTAATAGAAAGTATTTTCTTAAATTCAAGAAGGATGAGACGCGCTATGTATGTGCAGAGGTTGTATTTAAAAGCAAAAGCAGCAAAGGGTTTTATACGGAATTATTTTTCCACTTTTCCGATATGAATGGTCTATTAAAGGGCATAAGTAGAGAAATTATTTATGTGAAACCCAATACACAGGATCTATTTTATACGATTAATAGTGGCTGGGGAAATCCTACGCCGGGATATTGGATTGATAATAGTTACCGATTGGATATCTTCTTTATGGGCAGGCATGTTGCTGGTAGGACATTTGAAGCTGCTGATAAGTGGGAAGAAGATATTCAAGGTGCAATACAGTTTACTGATAATATAGGTAAGACACAACATGCCGTGCAACAGGATTCAATAGCTACTGATTCTCGTGTCATATTGGAAGAAAGCCTGAAAGAGTTAAATGATTTAATTGGCATCGAAAATATCAAGACCGAAGTAAATGAAATGTCCACTCTGGTGCGGTTTTACAAAGAGACCGGAAAAGATTTTCTAAATAAGTTTTCCCTGCATTCTGTGTTTACCGGAAATCCCGGGACTGGAAAAACGACGGTTGCCAGGTTATTGGCGCGGATATATTTTGGTTTGGGTATTTTGGCTAAAGGGCATTTGGTAGAAGTGGAT
>CAKUWM010000205.1 GCA_934699305.1 uncultured Saprospiraceae bacterium
GTACATACTCCATCTGAGATAGAGACATACTGCCATCCTCCTTTAAGTGCTGTTGCAATGGATGAAGTGCCTGAATTATTTTCACCGCTTGACCAGGTAAAAGTATAATTAGAAGCCTGACCACCACTTGCTGAAACGCTTGCACCGCCGGTACCGACAGCTGCGTCATAGCAATCAGAAGCCACAATTGTGTTTTTATCTATTGATGAAACAACAGAAGGAGCATGACCGACCGTAAATGTCTGAGTAAATGGTGGACATCCGGATTGATCAGAGACGGTCACAGTATATGTGCCCGGCAGTAGATTCGACGCCACATCACCGGACTGACCGTTGCTCCACTGATAAACATAGGGTGGTGTGCCACCTGAAGAGCTTAATGTAATAGACCCATCTTTGGAATCAGGACATTTGCTTGGGACAATGACATTATTGTCTATCGTTAGTGAGCCTTGCCCGGTTAGAGTGACTGTATCTGTTACGGTACACCCACTTAGCGTAGTAATTGTTATAATATAATCTCCACCGTTGAGATTGGAAATAGTGGAAGTATAGGTTGTTTTAGGGTCACCGCCATTAACGGGAATGCCGGCATTATTACTCCAAAAAACAGTGGCAATTTCAGAGCCATTGGTGGTAATATTTGCCTTGATAATACCATCATTACCCCCTGCACATGCAATGGTGTGTACTGTATCGAAAGAGATTTTTGGTGCGTCCTTTTTAAATATTAAAAATGAGGTATCTGCAGTACATCCATCAGCACCTGTGATTGTAACATAATATCTGATACCTGAACCGCTTCCGGCTAAATTAGTAAGATTGAGGCTGACAGCATCTACTGTGGTTGGATTAGCTCCGTTTGACCATGTAAATCGATAGAATCCACTTCCAGGGTTGTTAGGATCAGGAAAAGGAGTTGTATTACCACTTCCATCAAATATAAGAGCTGCACCTTTAGGTTGAGTGCCACATTCATCATCTTTGAGTCCTGAGATTAAAAATTTAATTTCCCCCGGACCATCAATAGTATAGCTCTTCTTGACGAAACAACCATTGGCATCGGATACAGTGACGGTATAATTCCCATTATTAAGTCCTGAAACAACCGAAGAAGTTGGGTTGTTGACCGGATTAATGGCATTTGCACTCCATACAAACGTATAGGGTCCGGTAGTCGTTCCATTCGTTGTCCCGGTAATGGTTAATTTACCCTTTCCATCACCATAGCACACCGGTAATTGTTTGATTACTGTGGCATCGATACTTACACCTGGTTTTAGAGTGAAGTTAGAAACAGCTTCGCAGCCATTAGCATCCGTAACCGTTAGTGAATAGACGCCCTCAGGTATATTATTAAGTGTACCTGTCGCCACTTTGTTTTGCTTTATGTTATTGTATGACCAACTATAATCATATACATTTCCGGTAAATGGATTGCCTCCAGAAGCAGAAACAGTAATGGAACCGGATGTTTGACCGGAGCAAGCAGGATCAACGATAGTAGGTGGATTGATAGCCATAGGTGTCGTGTTAATAGTAAAGGATTCAGAAAATACGCATCCTGTATTGTCTGTAATTGTCACCTGATAGACACCATTGTTTAGGTTTGATATAGAAGTTGTATTAAAAGTAAAGTTAGACCATTCGATTGCATAAGGTTGATTTCCACCATTGATGCTTAGTTGGATACCGCCATCACTGCTATTGACACATTTCGGATTGGTTAATGTCGGAGTAACTATGATAGGAGGTGCATTTAAAATTTGGACATTGGTAATTACATGGACTCCCGAAGTTGTAAAGACATCTACAATATGGGTTCCCGGTGTTAAGTTGTTAATAGTTATCGGTACACCATTGTCAGCAATATTGGTAGCGCCACTATTGTTAATATCGTAATTATATTGGGAGTCCGGACCAAATGCTGTAAAAGTTATCGAACCTGTATTTCCTGTCGTACTGCACACATTAAAAAGTACCTGTAGGTCAGTAGGGTTGGTTATCGTGACGATGCCATTTGTATTTTTAATAGAATAGAATGTACCGTCATAATCCGTAAATTCAAAGGCTCCATTTTTCTTGGGTTTAATGATGACAGGTGTTTGAGTCCCCGGTTTTCCGATGGCTTTAAAGCATACGGAAAATATGATGGTGTTGTCAGGGAGCGTCTTTTTGCTTAGGTTGGGATCTGTCCAGGCAAAGTTGATGTAACCATTGGCAACCTCTGTTAAACCGAAGTTTCCATTGATAGAGAGATTAAGCGGATTGGCGGCAGGAAAGGTGATGTTGGTGTATTGTAAATCATTGGGATTGAATCCGATAGCAAACTCTCCGCCCAATAAGTCTTTAAAGTCCTTTACTGTAAAGTCTATGCATATATCATCGTTATAAGCCACGTTGCCGGATGAAGCCAAGACGGAGACATTTCCCTGGGGCATTACAATTTCCTGGGTTATACCACAATTCTTGCCATCTAAAATGGTTACGATATACGTCCCCGCACTAGGTACAGCGAAAGATACCTTGCTTCCATGTGAAAAAGGTCCACCAAATATGTTGGCAACTTGTCCGGGATTGCCTTTTTTGACTATCGTAACTGTATATCGGGCATTCGACTTAAATTCAGGGAATCCGCCATTTACAAAAAAAGATCCCGAAAGAGTAGTAGGGCTGGGCGTCGTGAAGTTGTCCATCGTTATTTCATTTAAATAGACTACCGGAAATGCAGCAGCTGTATTCACTTTGACACAAGAGCCGCCACCTTCGTATTGACCAAAGTATTCTCCTCCAACAAGGGTATAAGCATCAAAGGTTGCCGGTGCAAGATATAAGGCAAAGGGAGACCCGGCATTAAACCATTGATTTACAGATCCATCATTGTAAAGCGTGATATCGCCATTGGGCGTTCCCATGAAATACCATAACTCGCCGGGAGGTGGAGGCGGGTTGCTTAGAACAACATCGGCCTGAATATCTGCGAATGTATTGCCATTGACAGTTGGAGGAGCACCATACAATAAATATCCGACTGCTGATGGTGTCAATGGATTGGGATCGCCTGTATTAAAATCGCCGTCTCCATTGTTTTTAATAGAAATTTGATCTTGGTAACAAAGAAATATTGTATCCGGACGACCATCATTGCTTTGTCCAACTATTGGGCCATAACTGACTGAACCCGGGCTTCTGGTTGCGCAATTTCTAAGCCCTATCACTTCAGTATCAGAAGGTTTGACAGATTTAAGCTGTTGTGCAATGGCTTGATAACCAAAGTTGTTAATAATAAATATAATGAAGAGTATAAATCTTAGGCGCATACTTTGTAATATTCTATTTTGTTTAATCCTTCGGAAAAAATGTGATATATTATTAGATAACCGAAATGAAAAATTTGCTGCGAATTTTCATATTAAATAATAAAATCATGCAAAATTAATATATATATTTTTATTATTTGTTAATCCGAGGATTGTTTATTGTTCAATCGCGTAAAATTAACGTTTTTCTTGCCTCATATCTTATATTTTCGCTATGAAGGTTGAAAATACAATGAAACCATTAGATTAAAATTTCATGGGTTTAATGGATTTTTCTGCTGGATTTTCAAGAATAATTTTTTATTTTACCTTAAATGGAAAATATATTGTTGCATATTCTAAAATTTCAAATATTAATACTTAATTTTGTATTTCAATTTATACAATATGTCCATTATTGACAGAGCCTTTTTGGTTATTTTTAGAATGGCAGAAAAAGGTCTTGAAGTTTTTTTGGTCAAATCCGAAAATGAAGAAATGCAATCCCAGTTGGTTGAGATTTCTGAACAATTTTTAACGGATTTGCCACTTCGATTTTCCAACAAAGTTGATTTGATTGAACTTGATCCGATAGAGGACGAATCAAAGGATAAGATTCGGGCAGTTGCCATTGAAGGCGATTGGCACGATATTCCATCGCTACGAGCTATGTTGCGTGAAGATTTAAGCTTTATGAAAGATAGAGTAAAGCAATATATCCCTTCAATAGATACAGGTACTTTTATTACATTTAAAGATGCCGTCAAGCAAGCCGTAAAATCGGAATACAAAATTTTAAAAGAATTGAAGGATGTGCTTACTGACCGGAACTCTATCCGCAATATGTAGGATTTATTAGAGTAAATTTTGTATTTTCTTGATATTAAAACCATAGTCTTTTATGGACGAATTTAGACATACCCATTTTAAATTACCCGAAGATGTCATAAAATACGAAGGAAAAGTCAGAGATGTATTCATGCGCGATGAAGTCTTTGTGTCTGTTGCGACAGACAGGATTTCTGCATTTGATCACATTTTACCTCGAACTATTTTATATAAGGGTCAGGTTCTTAATCAAACGGCGGCTTTCTTCCTTCAGTCAGTAAAAGATATTATCCCCATTTGGTTGACAGATACACCGGATCCCAATGTTTCTGTGGGTAAAAAATGTGAGCCCATCCGTATTGAGATGGTTATCAGAGGATATCTTACCGGACATGCATGGAGAGAATACAAGAGTGGAAAACGCACTTTATGTGGAGTTGCTATGCCGGATAATATGAGAGAAAATGATCCTTTTGATGAACCAATAATCACGCCCAGCACTAAGGCAATGGAAGGCCATGATGTAGATATTTCAAAAGATGAAATTATTGAAGGTGGTTATGTTGAGCCTGCTCTGTATGCTCAAATGGAGGTCAAGGCAAAAGAGTTGTTTGCCAGAGGAAAGCAGATGGCTAAAGAAAGGGGGTTGATTTTAGTGGATACTAAATATGAATTTGGTCTATGGGAAAATGCCTTAACCCTAATGGATGAAATCCACACTCCGGATAGTTCACGATACTTTTATTTGGATTCTTATCAGGAAAATCAAAGCAAAGGACTCCAACAGAATCAGCTTTCAAAAGAATTTGTGCGTGAATGGCTGATTAGTAAAGGATTTCAAGGTCGCCCTGGAGATATTATGCCCGTTATGGACGATGAAATGGCTCATACAGTGAGCGAAAGATATATTCAACTATATGAAATTATCACCGGCGAACGATTTGTACGTCATTCTTATAATCAGATTGAGTCTCGCATTGAAAATGTACTGAATTCAATTTTTGTTAGATAATATTTACAGTGAATTTTAATCCTTTAATTCAAGCTGCGTTTGAAGCAATTGTTAAGTAATAACTGAGAAGAATTTTAAAATAACTTAAAACAATATTTGGAAATATAGAAAAAATTAAATATATTTGTGGTGTATTATTTCAATCATTAAAATACTTACCTATGAAACGCTTGATTTCCAATTTCCAATTTCCAATTTCCAATTTTAATTTTTCTATTTTTCAATTTTGCAAGTGTAAACTTGTATAGTCAGTCTGCAATTATTACAGGACCAAATGAACTCGAAGTGGGAATTCCTGCTAATTTTACCGTTACTTTTACTCCTTCAACTAATACTAGCTTGCAACAGGTAGCAACTCATTTTCAGTGGTCTATTCCAAATTTAGGCACTGGAGGACAGGGTCAAAGTAATATTAAAGGGTATATCAAATCCTTGAGTGAAAACCCACCGTTTAAATTGAACCCG
>CAKUWM010000206.1 GCA_934699305.1 uncultured Saprospiraceae bacterium
GAAATTTCCAACAACACCCTTACTGTAAAATTTGATTATTCAAATGTTACCAATAAAAATATAAGTTGGAAAGACCTTTCACTTCTCGTTGGCGGAAGCCAGGGAATTACGAATGTGAAATGCAATAATGATACCTATACAGTAAGTTTTAACCCGCGAACAAGACTGATCAACTTAAAAAAAAGGATCACAACCTGGTAAACGCGTAGCGTCGCAGAAAGCATGACAAAACCGCCGAACGCGGTGCGAAGAGAATATCTCTATTGGTGTGGAGTGTTGAGCGGGTGGAATATCAAGACGTTTCCCGTTTAAGTGACCAGGCCTGTTTCCAAATAAATTCTTCAATTTTAATTTATAATATTACTTTTGAGAACTTATGTTCTGAAACACCATTTTAGAACCTCCTGTTAAAGTAGTCTAAGTATGAAACTCCGGAATCCCAAAAGCAGATTCGACTTAAAAATTAATTCCAAAGCGAAAGTGCTGGATGTAGGTGGGGGGCATAATCCTCATCCCAGGGCAAACGTTGTGGTTGATAAATTTGTAGATAGTAATTATCACCGTAACGATAATATTAAAGTATTAAAAAATCAAAAATTTGTTAATGCAGATGGCGAAGACCTGCCGTTTGAAGATCATGAATTTGATTATGTTCTCTGTAGCCAGGTATTAGAACATGTTGAAAACCCCGAAAAATTCCTGAGTGAGATTTTTCGTGTGGGTAAAAAAGGATACCTTGAAACCCCATCTTTATTAGGAGAATATTTGTTTCCCAAGCAATCTCATAAATGGATATTGCATGAACATAAGGACATACTCTACCTGGTTGACAAGAAAAAGATGGGTTTTTCCTGCGGATATGATCTTGGAGATTTAACGCTTGAATATTTACCCAAAAATAGTATTGGTTATAAAATCATGGAAAGAACGCACCCGAATCTTTTTACAGTGAGGATTGAGTGGGATGGTAGTTTTGATTATGTAATAGAACCAACGGACCCTGAGATAAGAAAGTATTTCTACGGAGGTTGGGAGCTTGAATGGGGCGATGAATTTTTCCCAAAAAGAACCTTGTTGCAGGAATTTAAAGAAGCTTCCCTGGCATTTGGTGATTTGGTACGTAATATTTTTCGATCCAGAATTGTAAAGAACGGCTGAGCATAACAATTGTTTTTGGTTACAATTGGTTGTATCTTCAAAAGATCGCTTCTTATTTTCCATAATACAAATATTATTCTCAATTCCATGGATAGTAATGACAATCTTTTTCTAAAAGTTCTGAAAAAAATTTCCAGCCTCATTGTTTTTCTCAGATACCCCAGAGTTCCGCCTGAATATAAATATTTTTACAGGGACACATTTGTTTGTCAACTCTATCAATTAAGGTATTTTATACAGGACAGGCTCATAAAAAAGAAATACAGAACTTTTGCTTATGACGGTGAATTTGGCGCTGAATTGGAATTTGTGCTGCCGCATATTTACTGGCATTATAAAAATGGTACACTCAAAAAAACAGTTTCGCTTAAGAAAACAAAAGAGCTTTATTTTTTTTCCCCCTGTCATGAGGAATTATTTGAAGAACGCACATTTACGGGAAATCATAATTTTGAATTTCCAAGGGTATTGTACAGCCAAAACTACAATATGAAAAAGTGGATACGCGTTCCGTTAAAAGAAATGTATAAAAACGAGGTATATGTTTTTAATAAGCCTGCATTAATTATAGCAAACAGGTATAACTCGGAATGGGATGGAGAGCCGATAAGTTTTTTTAGTATTGAAACGCTAGACCATATAATTACAAAACTTAAAGATAAATACACAATAATTTATAACCGGCCGTTACCAAAGGATATCGTAAACGACAACAGCAATGTGAAGGATTTGAACGAATATAGCTGGCTTGAAGAAAGGCACCCGGAAGTATTGTTGATGAATAAATTGTTTGAAACCAACCAGGTTAATGCCAATAATTTCAACCATTTTCAGCTTTGTGTGTACGCCAATTGTTCCAGGTTTATATCTGTACACGGGGGCACCGCCGCGTTGGCCAGTTATTTTGGGGGATTAAACCTTGTTTTTTCCAGGCAAGGGCCTGAACATCATTTTAATTGTTTTCACAAACTGTATCCTCAGCTTTCGGGCGCAAAAATTTTGCATGCTAAAACTAACAAAGAGGTGGAAGATTATGTAGAACGTTTCTTTTGAGTTTACTTAAATGTCAAATAAAAACTATTGGTTAAAAAGCGGGTTAATAAACCTTGTACAGAATGGAGTTTCCGTTTTATTAGGCTTTTTTTCCTTCTATTTATTGGTACGGCTTCTTTCGGTGGAGGAGTACGGTACATGGGTGCTTTTTCTAAGCGTCACGTCAGTAGTAGAGCTGTCGCGTAATGGGTTAACACAGGACGCTCTCGTTAAGTTTTTATCCGCGGCAAAAACGGAGGACAAGGTAAAAATTAATACGGCTGTGTTTTCCATAAATATGATAAGCACTTCCTTCGTTATTCTATTAATATTATCAATTGCGCCATGGCTTGGAAAATTATGGAGTTCCGGTGAAATTGTATTGATGTTACATTTGTATATCGTGACGCTGGTCGTCTCAAGTTTTCAAAACCAGTTCAATTGTAACGAGCAGGCTAATCTGAATTTTATAGGTATTTTTTACTCAAACGTTGTTAAGCAGTTAGTGTTTTTTTTATATGTATTGTATTGCGTGTTAACTGGTATTAAAACTGATGTTGTTAAGCTGACAATTGTGCAAATAATAAGTGTTTTATTGGCTACTATTATTGCATTTATTTATGCCAGAAAGGATGTAAGCATCAGATTTCCGCTTGATATGCCCTGGTTTAAACGGATTTTAAATTTTGGAAAATATACTTTTGGCACAGCAGTCAGTACCTATTTAGCTACCTATATTGACCAGATGATGTTAGGTTCAATGGTATCTAAATCTGCAAGTGGTATATATAACATTGCCATCAGGGTACTCAATCTTGCAAACATACCAACTATCACAATTGCAACGATTGTTTTTCCCCAAAGTTCAAGGCGCATTGCAACAGGCGGTAACGAATCCCTGAAGTATTTGTTTGAAAGGTCAGTGGGAGTAATCCTGGCAATTATGTTGCCATTTATTACTGTGTTGTTTGTGTTTGCAGATTATATAATCCCTTTCATTGCGAGTGAAAAATATGTACAGGCTATACCTCTTTTAAGAATCACCCTTATTGGGGCAATTCTTGTACCTTATGCTATGCAAACCGGCGTTATTTTTACAAGTGCGGGAAAAACAAAGTTTAATTTTCACCTGGTAATTATTAATACTATTCTTATAATAATTTTAAATGCTATTGCTATTCCTGTGTATGGAATTATAGGAGCGGCTTATGCCTCGCTGGTTTCCGGGATCATTGGTACAGCTATCGGGCTATTATACTTGCGAAAGCTATGTAATGTAAATATATGGAACACCTGGATATATGCATATAAAATCTATCCCGAACTGTACAGGACTTATATCCTGAAAAAATAAATTCACGCCTTGCTGAAATGAATATCATAATTATACCTCACCTGCCTGTATAAATTCCGGATAACAGAAATAAAAGCATTGGTACTCATCTTCAGGTCCGAACGCTTCATCGTACTGGGTTCAGTTATGGAATTTTTTTGCAAAAACAGGCTGTTATACTTCTTACAAAATATCCCTTTGCCCTTGTGTTGAATAAAAGAAATGCACATGTGGTACTCGGTCCGGTCTCCTTTAATGCCCTCACGATAGCGCCCAAACTTTGTAAAAAAATCACTTCGTCTTAAATGAGGATGATCGGAATAGAAATATATTTTCGTGTATTTAAACCCGAAAGTGGGGATATACATTGTCGAAAATAAGTCGTCGCTTTCGAGACTTTTTAAATATGGATACGGAAAATATGCATAATAACGTACAATGTCCAACGAGTTATCCTTCTCCATATATTGTAACGATTGTTGTAGTGCAAAAGTGAATTCTTCTTGCGGCTCAAAATCTTCCTGCACGTACAGGGTGTAAGGTTTGCTTACGGCATCCTGTCCTTTATTAATATTGTTTCCCAGACCTCTGTTAACAGGTGTTGTAATAAGCTTAAAAGAAAACCTTTTGGCTAAAACATTGTGTATATAATCAAGATGTTCCGGAGGGCTGCCATCATCAGAAACGACGATCTCGCCAAATTTACAGTCAAGGTTTTCAAATGTAGTTAACAAATGTTCTAATGACTGACTCCTTTTGTAATGGGTTATAAGCAAGCTTACATTTTCATAATCCATCTTACTGGTTTTTAGGTGTTGTTTCAATATTTTTTAGTAGCGTTTTAAAGCAGACGCAAAATTATTCAGGTTCTTAAACCTATTCTAAACTGTATGTTTTTGATTCTTTGTTTACAGTGTTTTAAGTCAATGCGGTTATTAAGGAACCGTTCGAAACTTTCTGTATCGTCAAAAGTTGCCATATCAATGCGATTCAGAAAAAATATATTCCGGATGGAATTTTGCCGCGACCAATTAGTGGTAAATGCAGCTGAGTAACCGCATTCTGCCAAAAAAGGGTCCGATTTTTTACCAAGGTGTTCCCGCTGCCCAAAAGGGTAAGCAAAATAATTAACGGAACACTGTAATTCTTTTTCTAAAATCGTTTTGGATTCGCATAGCTCTTTTTTTCGTTCTGCTTCTGTTAAATGGCCAAGAGAAAAATGGTTACACGTATGTGAGCCAAAACTCACCAAAGGGCATTCATTCATCACGCGGATATCGTTCCAGGAAAGTATTTGTATTTTTTCATCTTTCCACGCATACTCAGTCCCGATTAAGTTCACAGGTAAAAAGATAGTGATGTGGGCATTGTGTTTTTTTATAACCGGCAACACTTTTGTTTTGATGTTGATAAAGCCGTCATCAAAAGTTATAGCAACCTGTTTTTGCTTGTGATTGGATTTTAAATTTTTTATATACCCATCAATACTTACAATTTGATAGCCTTTTTTTAAAAGCAGTAATAGCTGATCTTCAAAAACGTTTAAAGAAACGGTATTCGCGTTTTTATAACCGGCTATGTTATGATAGGTTAATACCATATATAAACTGTTATTAAAAAATCAAACTACACACGTGCTGACCCACAGCTCATTCAGTAGAAAAGTTTTGAATATAAGCCTTTTTAATCCTATATCGTAGTTGTACCGCAATTGCCTGTACACATGCCGCAAAGCTGTGATTGCAAAATTGTTGGTCATAGTTATGCGCCGTCTCTCCATCGTGCTGGGCTCCTCCGGCTGATTGATGTGTAGAAACATTTTGTCATATTCATTATAAAATAAACCTTTACCACCTTTGCGAATAAATGAAATACACATCCTGTATTCTGTTCTGTCGCCTTTTATACCTTCTCTGTATCTCCCGAATTTTTGCAGGTAAGTGCTTCTTCTCAAATGAGGGGTATCTGCATAATAATAGATTTTTGTATATTTTTTCGCCAATGCCGGAACGTACATCCGGGAGAACCGTGAGTCTTCTTCAAACGGTTTCATATAGGGGTAGGG
>CAKUWM010000207.1 GCA_934699305.1 uncultured Saprospiraceae bacterium
ATGATAAGCTGTTTCAGACCTCATTTCCTTATTCGAGTGGCATCCATCAAGCGCCAACCAACGGCGCGTCTAATGAGCACTGGCATTGGCACATGAGCTTTTATCCGCCATTATTGAGAAGTGCTACGGTAAAGAAATTCATGGTAGGTTATGAGATGTTTGGTTCCCCACAAAGGGATATTACGGCAGAGCAGGCGGTAGAAAGGTTGAAGGCATTGTTGTGATTAAGCACTTGTTCTTTTGTCAAATTACATTGAATATATAATTCATGATTTTATTTAACACTTTCTATCCTAAATATATTCTCTATAAAGATGAGGATAAATAGAAAACTGTATCCTCAATAAATTTAGCATTTGTTGTCATTGTAGATTAAAAAAAATGAAATTAAAATGAGGAATCTTCCTTATAGATAAGCTTTTGATAAGAGGTAAATTTACGCCAGTAAGTTTAAACAATTAAAACCTATTATGAAAAGAACATTTTTTGCAGTACTTATTGTTGCCATCGGATTTTATTCATGTGGAACAGCAACAAAAGAAGAGCCGTTATCGAATAAAATTGTAATTAACGGTCATGTCCAATTTCCTGAAGTTGAAAAACAGTTTGGAATTACCCTAAATAAAAGAAAAGAGGATAATACATACGAAGTAGTTAAGGAGATTGAATTAGATGAGTCAAACAACTATTCTTTTGAGTTAGAGGTTGATAGTCCCCAATATTATGTCTTAAATGTATATAAACAACAACGTGTAGAGTTATATGCTGACGATGCTGATCTTACTGTAAACTTCAGAGGTATTGATACGGCAAAAATAAAAATAAAAAATCCACCTCATGTTCATATTCAAGGTGATGAGAAAAACAATGTGTTAAATGCTTTGCATTGGGCAACTTATCAGAATTACCAAAATATGATTGCCGTTGGTCAAGCACAGTATCATGCTTCAAAATCAGACAGCCAAGAATGGAAAGATTATGCAGCAAAAGCATGGGATGGCATGTATGATGCTAATGAAAGAGATATAAAAAATATCATTGCAATGTATGGTAATTATCCAACCGTTGTAAAAGCCATTCAGAGTCTTTCCTGGAAACGTCACAAAGATTACATGTTGGAGCAATATGAAGTTTTAGCTGAAAAGTTTCCGAATGATGCATATATTCAAAATGCAAAAAACGATCTCTATGATAATATTGCCAGTGTAGAGAAAACAGCCATTGGTGCTGTTGCACCAGATTTTACATTTCCAGATTTAGAAGGAAAAGAGGTCTCGTTAAGTGATTTGAGAGGAAAATATGTATTAATCGATTTTTGGGCATCATGGTGTGGGCCTTGTAGAAAAGAATCACCTAATGTTCAAAAGCAATATCAATTATATAAAGATAAGGGATTTGAAGTACTTGGAGTATCTATAGATAAGGATGAAAAAGCTTGGAGAAAGGCAGTTGAAGAAGACAAATTGGACGGTACCATGCTTTTAGCAAAGGATAGTAAACAAGTGATGAAAGATTACGTGTTTTCTGGAATTCCATACATGGTGCTATTAGATAAAGAAGGAAAGGTGATGGCTTTAAACTTACGTGGTGAGGCCCTACAAGAAAAACTAAAAGAGATTTTTAATTAATCGGGATTTAGGTTTTATATAAAGAGTGTTCATAAGTTACATAATATATACATACAAAAATGAAATTATCTAAAATATTAATATTATTACTTTTTTCTGTTCCTACTGTATTTGCAGGAAGCAATCAAGATAGTGTCAATGGTAAACCGTTTACCATGACTGGTGACTTAACAAGTTATTACACTGAAGGAACAGTTAAAATTGTAGGATATCCCAAAAAGAAAAAATCCAGCAATACCACTACTGCCGGTGGTGGAATGATGATGATGGGAGGGGCAAGTTCTAATGAAGTGGTATATGCTGAGGGACCTGTTACAAAAGGGAAGTTCAAATTATCTGGAACCATCAGTGAGCCTCAAAACGTTTATATTTATATCAACGCTAAAAATAAAGAAGGTGTTTTAATGGGCGCTACTAAAGGAATGACATTTATTCTTTCTTCTGGAGATTTTAAAATGAAATTAGGCGACAGGTCAAGTGTTTTTACAATAACTGGTGGTGATACAAGATTTAATGAAATTCTTTATGGCTTTAAATCTGCACAAAAGTATTTAGAACTACAAGATCGTTACGGAAAACTTTATAATGATTATAGTAGCAAGACTGACATTGAAAAGGAAGAAATCACCAAAGAAGCAGTCGAAATTTCGAACGAAATGATCGATTTTGAATTAGCTCATTATCTTCACGTTGCAAAAACAGTAAAGGATAAAGAAGTTCTCTTCATGATGTTGAACAGTGCGCCATATGGAGGGCCTTGGATTGATGAAACTCACAGAGCATTAATAGATATTTGTGTTGAGGATGATAGCGTTAAAGATATTATTTACAGAGCCATTGATGCAGGGAAGGCGAGGGCAGCAAAAAGCAAAGTAGCAGTAGGCAGTAATATGAATACATTTTATGCCGAAAAGTTAGATGGGGAAGCTATTTCCTTAAAAGATGTTAGTTCAAAAGAGGAAAATAAATATATATTATTAGAGTTCTGGGCTTCTTGGTGCGGACCTTGTCGGACAGAAATACCTCACATGAAAGAAGCGTATTCAGGATATAAACCAAAAGGATTCGAGATTTTCTCATTTACTATTGACGATTCAAGAGCGGCGTGGGAAAAAGCATCAAAAGAAGAAAACCTACCATGGATAGATAGTGGGATGGGAACAAAAACAGGTCCACAAGAGTTATATGGAGTTACCGGTGTTCCAGCTAACTTCTTGATTGATGCGTCGACGGGTAAAATTGTTGCCGTCAATTTAAGAGGCGATAAACTAACTGAAAAACTAAAGGAATTAATGGATTAATAATCGTAAGACCAATTTTTTTAAACCTTTTAGCTATTGATCTTTACTTAAGAGATGAGACACTTGCTAATAGCTTGAAAGAGTGTTTAATAAAGATTAAATTTTCGTTAGTCTGTAAATGTGCCAAGAGAATTCTTGGCATATTTTTTTGCTTTAAGTTGTGTACAATGATTCAATCAATGATTTGTTCTTGATGGCTACGACCTGTAAGTTATTATAACCGCTAATATCAAGTTTCTTGGCAATATTTGTTCTGTGGTTATCTATCGTTTTTGGGCTGTTAAAAAGAACCTCTGCAATTTCGTTGGTCGAGAGGTTTTCTGAAATTTTATAAAGAATTTTTAGTTCTGTTTTAGTAAGTAGCTCCATATTTCTTATTAAATTTTCAACATCATGGATTTCTTCTTTGTGCCGTTCAAAAAACATTTTGCAATTCCTTCCTGTATAATAATTTCCTTTTCGAATTTGCTCAAGACAGGTTTTAATTTCATCGTGCATCCCATCCTTAAATAAAAATCCATTTGGCTTAAGCTTTTTCGCCTTTATTAGTGTTGGCAAATCCATTGAATTGGTAAGTAAAACAACTTTTTTGTTAGGGTGCTTTTCTTTCAGGATTCTTAAAGTCTCTACGCCATCAATGACCGGCATTTCTAAATCTAACACAAAATAGTCTGCCTGATCAACTTTATCTATAACCTCTTGTCCGTTTTCTGCTTCGTTTACAACAATAAAGTCATTGTATGTATTGATTAGTATTTTTAGCCCTAAGCGCACTATATAATGATCATCGGCTATTAAAACCCTTAATTTTTCCATTATTCTTATTCAGTTGTGTATCTCAAATGTAAGATAAAAACAGAACCTGTTGGTCTGTTCTTTTCGTAGGTGATTTTAGAGTCAATTTTTGCAAGCATTTTTTTACCTAATGATAAACCAATTCCGTAGCCTTTTTCAGTATTGGTACCTACGGCGGATGGTACTCTCTCTTCATCTTGTTTGAGTAGGGTGTGTATTTCTTCGTTAAATCCTACACCGGAATCCTCTATTCTTATAGCAATCATATCTTTGGATGTTTGCCTAATCCTAACGTTAACCGTTCCGTTGTCTTTAGTGAATTTTACGGCATTGCTTAAGAGGTTTCTAATAGCAAAATCAACAATATCGGGATCGGTGATGATGTAGTCAATCTGTTTGTTTTCGAAAAATGTGATCTTTAACTCTTTAGCAATGCGTGAACTTTCTACCAGATTGATATTGTTCTTAATAATTTCATTTAAGGAAAACTTACTCTTCTTAACTTTAGAGCCAGACGACTGACTTATGACCCAGTTTAGTATGTTATTCAATAAATTTAATATATTACTCGTGCTGGATTCTATAATTGCTAAGTTTTTTATTAATTCTTGTTTGCTTAATAAGTCCATATTATTCCTCAAAATGAATAATAAGTTGTATAAATCGGTTATAGGACTTTTGACATCATGTGCAATTACGGACAGCAGTTGGCTTTTTAATTTGTTCAGTTCAGTCAACTCTTTCCTACTGGCCTTTATTTCAGAATTGGTTTGAAGCAACTTTTCATTTTGTCTATTAATTTTTTCGTTTTTTAAGGCCAATATTCTTTCTGACTTTCTCTTTTGAAAAAAGGAAGTTAAGATGATTATGAGCAAAATTGCAATGAGAACAGCAAACAAAATTAAGCCTTCAATCTTTTGGTTTTTATTTTTTAGCTCTAATTCATTGAGTTGGTAATTCGCTTTTAGCTTTTCAAGTTCAAATTCTTTTTGCCTAAGCTTATATTTGCTCTCTATTTGGTCATTTTGGCTAATGGTTTGTTTTTGCTTGATTAATTTGTCGTAATGAAGATAATGTTCTAAGTAATCAAGAGACTTCAGGGCGTTATTATTTAGTTTTTCAATTTGATACAACCCATTATAAGCAGCTCTTATCGTTTCTAAATTGATGATTTCGCCAATATTGTCCACAATTCTCTTATACAGTTGAATGGCTTTTGAAAAGCTCCTCTGTTCTTGGTAATAATGCCCTAATTTAAGTGAAGCTTGGTAGGTCTCTTGTTTGAAGTTATGTGCTATTGCAATTTCCAAAGCTTTGTTGTAGTTTTCAAACTCTAACGATTTATTGTTTACAGTATGATAAATATCTCCGAGACTTAACAAGATATTTGAAACCTCCCTCTTCAGCCCCAACTTTTTATAGCCTAGGAGTGCATTGTTATAATGCCTTTTGGCCATGTCCAAGCGATTTAGATTAACATTGGTCTGGGCCAGTTTTTCTTTTGCCTTAAAAATTCTGAGAGAATCTAAATTGACAGTAGCATCCTCTAATGCATGGGTGAAAGACTGTAATGATTGTGTGTAATTGTTGAGGTTAAAATTGACTGTTCCAATATTCATATAGTATTTAAACCGATCAACCTTGACTTTCAGGTTATTTATTATATCGTAGCAACTCAGATAGTATTCTAACGATTTTTTATAATCACCAATATTATTGTGCAATAATCCCAAATTATTGAGAATGGCAAATTCATTGTCGCTATCCCCCATTTTTCTGTAAATCTCAAGAGCTGTTGTATAGAGGGATTCAGCTTCAGTGATATGGTTCAGTTCGCTTTTAATCAGGCCTTTAAGAGT
>CAKUWM010000208.1 GCA_934699305.1 uncultured Saprospiraceae bacterium
TCTAAAAAACCATTTCGCAATACGGGGTATTAATATAAACATAATAGCAGAAAATATAAGTAACGATATGCTTAGACGTATCCAAAATTCCTGATTTAATGTTCCTTTGCTGTTTTCCATAATAACAGCAAGTATAATCAATACAGCAGTATCTGTTAAAATGGTTCCACCTACAGTTATTGCTACGGCTTGGTTTTTAGCTACTCCTAATTTACTGACAATTGGATAGGCTACTAATGTATGTGTAGCAAACATACTCGCTGACAAAAAGCTAGCATTAAAGTCATAACCCAATAAATAATAAACAACCGGATAGCCTAACATTAAGGGGATGGAGAATGTAAAAAAACCAAAAGCAATACTCTTGTTTCTGTTGGCTTTGAATTCATTTAAATCGAGTTCCAGTCCGGCAATAAACATGATATACAACAACCCAATGGTCGAAAACAAATCAACTGCTGAGTTCTTTGCTAATAAATTTAACCCGTGTGGCCCAACCAATACTCCCGACAGAATGAGACCAATAATACCCGGAATATTTAATTTTTTAAGCAATATCGGAGAAAGTAAAATAATCAATAACACAAGTGAAAAAACTAAGACTGGATTCTTTAAGGGCAATTCAAACTCGTGCATTAAACTTTGAAAATATTCTAACATTTTATACGTTTTATATATGTTATTGTTTATCTATCAGATGAATATGAAGAGGATATCTAAATTATGATCTTTTTGAATATAAAATTATTATATTAAAACAATGGTAATATGTTAGAATAAATATACAGTAATAATTTAGAAACTAACCATCTATTTCAGTAAAATCAATTGATTTATAGACAGTATTTAGGTTAGATGCTTTCTAATTCTTTCACAAACAACCATTTGTATAGAAATAATTTTCTTTAATAAATTAACATTGAAAACAGAGCAACAAATGGAAAATTATCTCACTAATTATTAGATCAAAACTATTAAACAGATGTTTCAGAGTCAAATTGTAAGTACGGTATTCTTGATATAATAGATCTGCCAAGAGTAATTTCATCCGCATATTCAAGTTCTCCACCAAAGCTAATACCGCGTGCGATGGTAGATATTTTAATGGGGAGATGTTTTAATTTTCTTGAAATATAAAACATGGTGGTTTCGCCTTCGATATTGGGGCTGATTGCTAAGATTATTTCCCTGATTCCTCTTTTATCAATCCTTTGCACTAAGTCATCTAAGTTTAAGTGTTCCGGTCCGATTCCATCAATAGGGGAGATAAGGCCTCCCAATACATGATAATGACCATTAAAATGGCCGGTTTCCTCTATTGCCATTAAATCCCGGATTGATTCGACAATGCATAATATTTCTGAATTTCGCCTCTTATCTAAGCAAACACTGCATATTGTATCGTCACTTAGATTGTGGCATTCACTACATTCTTTTAATTCATTTCGCAACTGAACAAACGATGCTGCAAACGATTCTACCCAAGACGCTTCTTTATGTAATAGGTGCAGAGAGAGACGTAATGCAGTCTTTTTACCAATTCCGGGTAATGAACTAAAGGATTCTACTGCTTTCTCAATTAACTGAGAAGAATATTTCATGCAAATGATTCTTTGTTATGAACATTGAATGTATTAATTAATTCAACATAGCAAAGATAAACATAATATTGAAATTTTTATAATATATCCAATATGTCGCGAAATTATTGTGCCGGAAACAACAGATTTGTGACGGTCTATGACTTCTCAGGCAAGAAGGTATGGCATGGCAAGGCGGCAATACTGCAATCCGGACTGGATATAAGCCACCTTTCAGCCGGTGTTTATTTTGTAGTTATACAGGGTGCTAAGGTGATGAAAGTAGTTAAGATGTAGAACTCATTGCGTATTTCACTAATGTGGAATGTGGGTTAAAGGCAATATTTTTGCCTAAAATTTGAATTCGGATTAAACAATCATTTAGTTAATATATCGTTAATAGTAATTTATTTAAATCCTTTATGTGCACAATTTAATATCTTACAGAATCTTAAGAAATTGGTGAAATTAATTTCGTCTTGCGTTGGTATCTTGATAGACGTAAATGTGCTATGCTGCTTTATAGTGGTGGTTAATTATATAATTTATTTAAGTTTCAAATATAAATATTATGCTTAATAATAAAATACTCAGAGCTAAAACAGCCTATATAATTAAAGCTGTTGTATTAATATCTTTATTTTTTGCTAGTGTAGAACAAACGTTTTCGGATTTACCCCTGATAATTGGGTTGTGTATTTAAATAATCCGGACTGGGAAATTCCATTTAATTTTTTATATAGCAATGATGATGGAATCAAGCCCATTCTATATGTATCAACATCAGGAAATCATGTCAATCATCCGTGGTTTGGTACTGCTATCACTCCAACCATTGATTATGCACAAGAAAAGATAATTTTACCTGAATTAAATAAAGGGTTGTATATTTTTTATGTCTATTATTTACATGACGACGGCTTTATTGAGGATTTGGCCGTATTTGTTGTTGTTACAGACTCTGACATAATAGATGTTAATATTTGTTGTCCGGAAGATTGTAATTTGGTTTGTCAGTCAGATTTTGAAAATTATACTATAAACGAGCCCATAAGAACTGATGATGTTTTAGGTAAAATTTTTACAAATGGTCATACAGCCCCCATTTAAATTTAATAACTATTCAAGCCTTGGTGTTTATGAAGGAAGTTCAAATAATGCTTATATAAGTAGTGATGGGCATCAACGGATGCTTTTCTTGCCGGATAGGTTTGGTATTCCCCATCCTGTTGTTTCGCCTAAAGGTGGTAATAGAGATGAATATATAGAATATGAACAAGGGAATGAATCTGGCTATATTATTAAACTCAGAGATCCTATAGGTGTCGATGAATCAGTTCAAATCACCTTTGACGCTACAATTTTTGGTGGCAATGCAAACTCTGAATTGTCTGAAGCTAATTTATACGGTCATGTTCGTTTGTTTGCCATGGAAAATGATTTTTCTTCATTTTCGGTTAACAATATTGAATATCCTTATACTACCCTAATTGACCCTTTTACTTTTGATCTATCGGGTACTAAAGGTTATTATATTGAATCTGGACTTGAAACAGACTATTTCGGAATACCTATTCCGAGAGAATCTGTCTATGATTGGGCGCCTTGGATTAATATGGCACAAAATCATTATCCTGTTGGAGTTGGCGGCATTGATGATTTTCAACATATAAATTTTATGTGGACAAATAATACCACTAAAGCAATCACTGCAATTATGATAGTTGGAGATGGGTTTTCACCTATTATCAGTGAAATATCAAACAGTGATGATGATATGAGTGCTGAACTTGTTGATCCTAAATGGTATATTGTAGCTGTCAACAATTTTGAAGTGACTAAAAAATCCAAGCATATTCCTATTTGTGTTACCGGAGATGAGTCAGAAATTTGCCTCGGAAATTGCACACACCTGATTGAATACAAAGTATGTTGGTGTGGCGAGCCAACTGAAAAATCCGAACCTATTACTTTTGAAGTCAGTGTGGACGATATATATAGCGGTGTAGATGTTATTCTGCCAAGCGGTAGCTTTAATTCCAATGGGATTGCCACTGTTACGTTGGATGAACCGGGAGATTGCGTCAATCTGACATTTGAAGTTAGCATCGATATCTCAGTCGGGCCTGGCAACATTGAGTTGCCTTTGAATTTCTCAGGTGGCGGCGGTGCTTGTGAAATGTGCGAGGAAGGTGCCTATATTCAAAGTTATACTCCTTCCATTATTGAAATGGTCGATTGTAATTTTACTTGTACTTGTAGTGAACTCAATAATATTGGGGCTAAAAATTCAACTACTTACTGGAGTTCCCTGACCAATACCCAAAAAGAAAAAACATGCTATGCCGTCGAGGGGACACTCGTCATTGATGAAAATATTACCTTTATTGAAAAGCAATTCATTATGAATGACGACGCTAAAATACATATTCCTGATAAGGTAGTATCATTTATAGGTTGCGAATTGAAAGGTTGCGAATTATTGTGGACCGGCATTGAGCTTATTCACACCAACGCCTACTTAAATGTTTATGGAAATACTGTAATAAAAGATGCCAAAACCGCTATATCCAGAAGGCGATATAATGCAACATTGAATGTAAGCGGAGCAATTTTTGTCAATAATTATATCGGTGTTGCCTTGGGTCAGGATGTTTTAACTCCAAGTGCTTCCAATACTCCTGCAAGAATCGTTAACAATATATTCAAGAGTACCAAGTTGTTACCAGCAACCAACCTTGATACAAAAGACAAGATAGGCTTTGCGGGTATAACGATTTATAAAGCAAATGAAAATATTGGAAGAGTGTCTGTTAGCCCGAGTAACTATTTCACTAATCTTGCTAATGGTATTCTTATCGATGAAAGTACGACCGGGATAACTAACAACCATTTCGAAGCAATAAGCGAAAAACCCTATTATAATAGTGGCACCAATGTGTCAGGTTACGGGATTAGGCATAACACGAGCAGCGCACATACCCTATATGCCGGAGGGTCTCTGGATGAATCTTTTCCCAATTCATCCAATGCATTTGAATATGTTAACCGGGCTATTCAGGGTAACGGTATCATGCATATATACCGGACCAAAATGGAGTATGTCAACTATGGAATAGACTTACGTGCAAGAGCAGGCAGCGCCATATATAGCAGCGTCAATGATATGTCAGTTATAAGACGTGGCTATATGTTGACGGTTGACAATAGTGATGCTCGGGGAGCCATCGCATTCAACACGATTGATTTTGGTACTCCTGCCTCCTCATCTATTGGCATCGCTATCAATATGCAGAATATCAAGTCAAGCACTGCCGATCTCATTATAGCGAACAATGATATTACCGGAGTACCACGTATAGGGATGTATATCAATAATCTGGTCGATGCTGAAATACACGGAAACCGCATAACATCCTCTGAGCCTAATTTTAACGGTATTTATATGACCGGTGCCGATGAAGTAAGAGTATATGAAAATGCAATCTACAACACAATACCAGGCACCGGTAGTGTGGGTGTGTACCTGAGTAGGTTTACCAATTCTGATTTGGTATGTAATTACATCGGCAATACCGGCACCGGTATCAAACTAGGCAATCTCAATACGACATCAGACATGAAGACCAACTTCTTGGAAGGGATTACTTCGTTTGGATTCCACATGCAGAAAGGAGCGACTCTCGAAGCCAAAGGCAACGGTGGCGTACATATCGGCGCCGGCAACCGGTGGGAATCGCTGGGCATGGGTGCCGTGACCGCAAAGCATGAAGGGACGGAAAGTCAGATTCTTAAAAGTCGATTTATAACACATTATGACTTATTGCCTCTATTTCCAGAAGGGTATATTGCTGCAAATGAAGATCCTTCTAGTGCTAAATGGTTCACCTATGTTCCCGGAAATTTTGATGAAGAATGTAACACAACACCGATTCCGGTAAGTCCTACCAACCTGGATTACCTGATTGATTT
>CAKUWM010000209.1 GCA_934699305.1 uncultured Saprospiraceae bacterium
AGGATTAAATATTATTACAAATCTTCTAGAAGAGACAACTGAAGATATAAATGAAGGCATAGATAATCTTTTGTTTTTACGTTTTTATTTAAAAAGAAACATTATAGAACATAATCACTCTACCTTATCAATTACGGCATCATCAAGATATTTTAAATCGAAAAAGAAATATAATATTGGCGAATGGGATATCTCACCTTATCTTAACTTCCTTCCCGAAAATTTTGTTAGAAAAGAAGATGAATTTTATATTTACGATTTTTTAAAACTATCGTCTAATCCAGCTTGGGACATTTTTAAGAAAGTTGAATCTCACTATTTGGATTCTTATTATGAATACAAACTTATTAGGAATGACAACCTTATTATATACTTAGAGCTATTAAACAATGAAAAAATAAACGAATTATCTTTTGATACTAATAATTCTATGCATTGGAATGTTTTGTGTTTTTGCAACAAAAGAGTTGTATCAATCGATGATATTTCATTATCTCTGAAAATGAACAGAAAAGAAGCCGAAAATATATTAATAGCTTTAAATAAAGAAGGACTGCTTTATTCCAGTGTTCAATATGAAGAGAATGTTACAATTATAAATACAGACTTTATATATTAATTGTAGTAAAAAATGGGAAGAGCGAAACTTGTAACCATAAAATTCTTTATTCTCTTGATCGGTTTTTGCATTTGTAGTTTACCGATTCATCCACAAGAAACTGAAGTTGATTCTGTCAATTACCCCATTTTGTTGCACCCCAACTTTCCTTTAAGTCTTCATGACCAAATGATACAAAACTTGATCAAATCTTCAATGGAAACTAAATCATCTTTGCCTTTAAGTTTTACATTACAATACGAAAAACCTAAATACAATATTTCAACATATCATCTGAATCTGGATAAAAATTCTCTTTTACATTATCCGGTATTCCACTTCGGTGAAAATAGTATGGTACACATGTCTCGTACGAATGATTTAATGCCCGGTATGGCAGATGTTAATAATATTAACCTAGGGATAAAAATGCAGCCTACCGAAGGTTGGTATATTGATATTAGTAATTCAGCTTATAAATATCGCGACTTTACCGGTATTTATAACGATTACACCATTAACGCATCTTCCTACATTTCTCTTTCCGATAATTTTGGAATAAATGTATATGGCCGTTATTCAACTCAAGCGATGCACAATACAAATGCAGGTTCCATCCCATATTCACCATTCGCGCCATATTCTTATTTCGGCGGAAGTTTAGAGTACAAAATAACTGATAGGTTCGGAATTGAGGTTGGAATGTTGCGTCAATATAACACTTGGAGACGGAAATGGGAGAATGTTTATTTTGCAGCACCTAAATTTTATAAATAATCTAACAAAGATATGCTGAGTCGAATTTTTTTTTCGTTGATTTTATTAGTTGGAAGTTTATCTGCATTTTCTCAAATTACAGGCACTGTAACCAATTTATATTCCCGACCTGTTGAGTTTGCAAATGTGGCTTTGTACGAACTGCCCGATACCCTATTAATAAAATATGGAGCTGTAACTGACAGCACGGGCTTTTACCGCTTTTCAGAAACAATTCCAGCGGGAAATTATAAACTCCGTGTGTCTTTTTTAGGATTTAAAACAGCAGCGACCTATATTCAGCTCAACGAGCAAAATAAAAATGAAGAGTATGATTTTACATTACAGCCCGATGAAACAGTGTTGAATGAATTGGTAGTGGAAGGACAACGTCCCGCAATGAAGGCGGAAGCAGGAAAGCTCACCTATCATATTCTAACATTATTGAAAGGCAAACCAGTAACTAACGCTTACGACGCATTAAAAGAAATACCCGGTGTTATAGAGCAAAACGGACAAATAGCTCTTATTGGTACGAGTGATCTGACAATTTTGTTGAACGGACAGAAAACGTCGATGACTTATACCCAGCTTATGACACTTTTACGCAGTATTCCATTATCGATGATAGAAGAAGTGGAGATTATGTATAGTGCACCACCACAATACAACATCCGTGGAGCAGCTATTAATGTGATTTTGAGACAACAAGTCGGCGAAGATGAACCAAGTATATGGCAGGGCGAAATCACAAGTGAATACCGCCAGCGCACGCATGCAAGCGGAACCGGACGTGCAAGCATGATATACCGGGGTATGAGCACAGTAGTTGATGCGTTGTATTCTTACGGAAATTACAAGACTTTCAATGCTGAAGAACTTAAGGCAGAGCACGTGCTAAGCGGCTCTATATACAACATACAACAGCATAGCGAAGGGATTAACAAGTATCAAAGCCACAACGTGCGAATGGCGCTCCAACACACGTTTAATAATAAAGATAAGACGAGTATTTCTTACACAGGAATATTTGATAACACAGCTTCAACTAGGACCGCTTCAACTGATATTTCGGGTTCGATAACCGATACTAAAACCGGTTCAACCGGTCCATCATCTTTGCACAACATAAAAGCCGATTATTTAGCTCATTCCGGATTACACGTGGGAGCAGATTACACCCTGTACGATGACGAATCGGATTATTCCCTCGAAAACGTCCCTCAAACTTCTTCAGCGCCTGCCAATAAACTTTCGTATCAATCAAAGCAGGAAGTGCGACGGGTTCTGTTTTATGCCAATCAGTCGCATCGGCTCAAAAACAGTTGGAGTGTGAATTACGGCCTAAATTACTCGGGTGCTGATACAAAAAACCGTTCGGATGCCATAAAAGACAGCTTAGAGTTTGAAGATGCTACTTTCAACTCACAGCATCAAGAACGTATCTGGAATTTTTTTGGTGGATTTTCTAAATCGTTTTCCGAAAAGCTATCGATGCAGATATCATTGTCCGCTGAATATTATCATGCCACAGAAACATCCGGTAATATTAAAAGCACGCTTTGGGATAATGTTGCCTGGTTCCCAACGCTTAACGTCAGTTACAATGTATCTCCCAATCATATTTTTCAACTCGCCATATCGTCAGATAAAACCTATCCATCATATTGGAGTTTAAATCCCAGTGTGTATTATTTTAGTTCATATGGAGTTACTTACGGAAATCCGCGTTTACGTCCGATGAGAAATTACAGCATGGGCTTAACATATATTTATAAACAAAAATATGTCATCCGCCCATACGTAAACTACATTCCTGATTATTTTGTGCAATTACCTTACCAGTCAAGGGAAAAATTACAACAGGAATTTATGGAACAAAACTACACATTTCGTCAAAACATTGGTTTGTTAGGGGTTGTGCCATTCAAGATAGGAGATCGTATTTCGTCGCGATTGGTGGCTAACGTAGTGTATTGGCACGAAAAAGACGATGAGTTCTTTGATATTTCGTTCGACAGAAAAACTGTTATGGGTGTTTTTCAGATGAATCACGATATTATATTATCTGTCAAGCCCGACCTAAAAATGAATATTTCGGGATATGTAACAACGCCTACCGGCATTCAGGGAATTTACGATTTAGGTGTTTCGGGTGATCTTTCTTCGGGAATTACGTGGACTTTTGATAAACAACGCGCTGAAATAATATTGAAGGCTGACGATATTTTCAATGCTAGAACCCCTATTGCCTCCATTGATTACAAAGGGCAGAAAAGTTCATTGAATGCTTTTCGTGATACACGTTCGATTTCAGTTTCGTTTGTTTACCGTTTTGGAGGTTATAAGGATATCGAACGTAAAGAAGTAGACACGTCACGATTTGGAACAAAATAGTAATATGAAACGAGCATCTAAATCATTTACACACATGATAATGATTAAAGCGAGTTCCATACGATACATTTGAAAATAAATAATTTTAATCGTATGGAATTGTGAAATTATACGATGTAAGTGATATTTTTCAATTTGGATAACTTAAATGAAAACAAAACCGCCGCAACCGGCGCCAAAAAATCCGCTGCCCACCTTTGTACCGCAAAGCACAAAGCGCAGGAGCGGAAAGCCTCCCTTGCAAGGAGCAAGCCCTTTCTTTAAAATTGACATTTACTTTCCGCCTTGGAGCGGAAAAGAAAGCGAGGGGTTGAAGGCGTTGCAAAAGTACTAAAAAAAAACGGTAATATCCATAGCTCACGAGATTGAGATAATGAATATTGCCGGAAGCCGCCGAAAGTGAAAAGAAGTAACGAGTAGGACGGTGCAGTAATTTCCTCCGAGAATAATCATCGGATTACTGTATAAATCAGCAAGGACGCGGATTCGAAAAGCGAGATGAGTAGAGAAAGAAATAAAGCAAAATAAAAATGGAATTTACCGATAAAATTCATTTAGAAATTACTCCATTAACAAAAACAGAACAAGATCAATTGACAGGAGGCTTTGTTAGCTCTCAAATTAAAAGTGAGGCTGAAGGGGTACGCAATGGCAATTGTTCGGACGCAAGTTCTTGGTTTAATGGTAATTGCGGATGCAATGCATGTCAACCGGCACAAAAAGTTGAATAAAAATTATAATAATTGAAAAAGAGGGGAGAGGAGTTCTCTTCCCTCTTTCTGAATAAAATAGCATCAATATGAAATGGAGTCGTTATAACATCACTTATCAAAAAGATGATAATGTTTTTATTTTATATAATTATAGCACAGATTCTTTCATTTTTTTATTAAATGATCTTAGAAAAATCGTTGAGTCACTTAAAGATGATATTGATACATTATATAATATTCATCCAGAACTTTATAATGAATTAATTAAAAAAGAATTTATTGTTGATAATGAGTTGAATGAAGTGAAAGCCGCCACAAATAGAATTATAGAAAGACTTAATTCTCCTGAAATTTTTAAACTTACTATTAATCCTACTTTAGATTGTAATTTAAAATGTTGGTATTGTTATGAAAATCATATTTCGAATAGTCTGATCAATTCAAGCACACTTGAGGGTATTAAAAATCTTTTATTAAGAAAAACAATTATTGGAGATTTAAAAAAGGTGGAATTGTCGTTTTTCGGAGGAGAACCTTTGTACAGAACGAAAGGAACAGTATTATCAATTATATCTTTTACAAAAGATATTTGTGAGCGAAATAATAAAGAACTTAGAATTCATTTTACTACTAATGGTACATTATTAAATTTAACTCTCATAAAAGAGTTAGTAAGATTATGTCCTGCTATTTCCGTTCAGATTCCTTTCGATGGTGGCAGAGAAGAACATAATAAAGTGAAAAAATTTATAAATTCAAAAGGAACCTATGACATCATTTTAAAAAATGTAATTAGCGCTTTAGAAAATGGTATTAAGGTAAATATTCGCTGTAATTATTCGTCACCTGAGAATTTAGATTCATTCAAAGAATTGATCGAAAATTTTGATGTTATTGCTAAACAATACAAGGGGTTGATGAACTTTGGAATGCAACAAGTATGGCAGGTTTCTCCTAGTCTGATTTTAGATAAAAAGGTTTCAGAAATTAGATCATTATTAATTAGAAGCAATTTTAAAAACAATTTAACTGGTCAGGGAGCTGTATCTAGCCCTTGTTA
>CAKUWM010000210.1 GCA_934699305.1 uncultured Saprospiraceae bacterium
TGGTTTTCGGGAGAAATTTTATTGCAAATGGGCGAATTACTTCATTACGTTCATATGGGATACTCATCTGTTTATGAAAAACATCTTTTCTTGATTGTAAGAAACGGTATTATAATAGACGTGCGTATGGAAGATAACAGAGGAAGAACGTTTGAAAAAAACGATAACAATAATGTTAGAGATATGATTAACAAACTATTTACATTTGAAGCTGATGACCATTATAAACTTTAAAAAATGAAATATCATCCCAGTTATATTATATACAAACAGGCCTTACGTTATTTGTCGGATAACGATCAGCAAGTTTTAATAACGCAAATGACAGGATATTTTATTGCCCGCAAAAGTTTTTTGACACGCCTGATAAAGAACTTTGATGTTGAACTTTTCAAAACTTCGCCACTAATCTGGCAAGACATTTGGCTGTATAATTATATCAAATATGATGTGGGAGACAAACTGCCAAAATCGGGTTTAATTGCAAAGTATGAAAGAGAAGCTATTGTTGAAAACGACCTGGAATTTAAAAAGAAGAAATATGAACTTAATCAAAAGTCTCACATTATTAAGCTGAAGTAATTTTATTGTTCATTGAGAAAGTATTTATTACCAGTCAATCTTGCAAAATCAAATAAGAATATTTGAATCAACAACAGACTAAAATCCGGCTCGAAAGATAGCGGATTTTTAGCTAAAAACAATTTTTGCTGAGAATGAATCTAAAAAATCTGATTTTTAAGCGATGAATTAAACGCCGCGAATTGTTGTGTTGTAAACTCGTCATTTTTTCATATATTTGCAACAAATATACTATACTTCAATGCTGCACAGCAATGTATGAAATATCAAAATCTATTTGTAAAGATTTTTAAATTGCTCTTTGATGTATTGATTAAAAGCGCTACCTTTGCGCCCCCTAAAAACAACTGCCTTTTAGTGATGCTTGCTGTAATTTTAAGCGAAATAGATTACTTAACAGTCAGGTTCACAGAGATATACAAAATTCACTCTCCGAGACCATATTCCACCAAAACAAGGATTAAGACTTTTTACAGTGTCCACGTTCGATTGCATTTCCGTGGCTCCGAGACCATATTCCACCAAAACAAGGATTAAGACTTCTTCCCATCTTGTCATATCTATAAAATTTTAAGAGCTTACTTTTGAACTGACACCATTGAAAAATTCCAAGAAGCAAATTTACATTGTGGATGAAGCATCGATGATATCGGATGTGAAAGACGAAACTGCCACCCAAGCTCTTTTCGGTAGCGGGAGGCTCCTCACCGATCTCCTTACATACGATCCGAACGGAAAATTCATTTTTGTGGGCGATGAATGTCAGCTCCCCCCAGTTGGCCAGAATATTTCGCCTGCTCTTTCGGAAGATTACTTCCAAAAGCAATTCAGAATAAGCGCTGTAGAATATAAACTTACAAACATTGTAAGACAACACAAAGACAACACAATTATTCAAGCATCACATCGGATCAGGAGTTTATATGAAAACCCGCCCGTAGTAAAATGGGGAACTTTACCCTTGGGAAATTATCAACATATAAAGTTGTATCAGGATGTTGTAATGATGATAAACAATTATTTATCGCTCATAAAACACCGGAGTTACCATCTTGCCACTTTCATCTCTCAGTCCAATGCCAAATGCAACAATACAAACAAACTTATACGTGCCGCTTTAGGACTTAAAACCACACTTCAGGAAGGCGATCTGCTGCTGGTTACACAAAACAATAATGTTAGCGGGCTGCTCAATGGCGATATGGTTGTGGTAGAACAGATAAAAAATGTTCGATATAGGCGCGGAAAACTTTCATTTCAATTGGTAGAGGTAAGAGAACTGTTTACAGGCAAGTGCTTTACTCAACTGGTCATTGAAAATATCCTTTATGGGAATACCACCAACCTAAATCAGACAGAACAAAAAGCGCTTTTTATTGATTTTTATCGACGAATGAAAGAGAAAGGATTGAAACAGAAAGACTCATTATTCAAGGAACTACTCTCTAAAGACGAGTATCTTAACGCCCTTCGTTGTGTTTTTGGATACGCACTCACCTGCCACAAGGCACAGGGCGGCGAGTGGAATGACGTGTTTGTGGACATTCCCCGCAACCTGACGCTAAATGCCCAAGCATCGGCATATCAATGGATTTATACTGCCGTAACACGCGCCAAGGAACAATTACATATAGTAAACGATTTTTTTATATCAAAGTAGAAATCATATAGTATGGATTTAATTTTAAATACCTTCGGCACATCACTAAACCGCGACAACGAAGCCTTCGTTATACACCACAAAGATGGACGGCAACGGTTGCCCATAGCCGGTATCAACTCCATTCACATTAGTAAAGGAGCGCAAATTACGAGCGATGCCGTATTACTCGCTATTGAAAACGAAATAGAAGTACTTTTTGTGAACCGAAGCGGCGAACCCATCGGTCGTGTGTGGGGCAATAAATACGGATCCATATCTACCATACGAAAAGGACAGTTAAATTTCACACTCTCATCTGCGGCTATGGATTGGATAAAAGATGTCATTGTTCAAAAAATGGATAACCAGCAAGCACTTATCTTGGCTATGCGTGTGGATGACGCCCGCACCCAGCGAATGGTAAATAATGCTATCCACAGAATTTCGGACTACCAGGCAAAAGTGAAAGCATTGAAAGGTGAAGTAATCTCAGACATAGCACCAACGCTGCGCGGATGGGAAGGACAGGCATCCAAAATATATTTCGAGACGCTCAACCTCTTTATCCCCGAAAATCTAAAGTTTGCCAAACGCTCACAACATCCGGCTGTAGATGTAGTAAACGCACTTTTAAACTATGGGTATGGCATTCTCTACGGAAAAATAGAAGGTGCACTGATAAAAGCAGGAATAGACCCTTATGTAGGAGTGTTTCATCGTGACGATTACAACCGCCCCGTCTTGGTATACGACGTAATAGAACTATACCGTGTGTGGGTTGATTACGTGGTATTCTCGTTAGTGGCGCAAAATAATATAACTGACGAGTTTTACTCAATTCAGTCCGATGGTTCTTATTGGCTCGAAGGATTAGGACGACGGATAATTATTCAATCACTTAACGACTACCTTGACGAAGTAATTCTCATGAACGGTATCAACAGAAGCCGAGAAAATCATATCTTGCTCCGAGCGCAAAACTTAGCACAAACATTCAAAGAAAACCAGTAAAATTTTGACTCCTTTTTATATGTTGCAAGCAGGAAAAAAAATAACTTCAACCGGCGATGTCCTACAAAAAGTACCTGTGGAGTATCTTTACAATGCTATCAGGAACCCCAAACCCGATGTAAAAAGTAGGATAAAGCAACTGCGCATTGTGAAAAACATAGACACAAAACAATACTCCATATTGAAAAAGCAACTGCCTTATATGGTTTGTAGTATTTTTAATCCTGCTGTGAGACGAACCGAAAATTTTGCTTATGCGGCCTATTTTATGCTAGATATAGACCACATAACAGAAAAAGGAATTGAGATAAATGCACTTCGTGAAAGGATTGAGGCCGATAGCAGAGTATTGCTTTCATTTAGTTCTCCCGGAGAAGATGGACTAAAACTTCTATTTAAACTGAGCGAACGATGCTATGATGCAGGCATATATTCACTTTTTTATAAGGTATTCGCTGCCGAATTCTCGAAACAATATACTCTGGATCAGGTAATAGACATACGTACCAGCGATGTAACACGGGCATGCTTTATTAGCTGCGATGAAAAGGCTCACTACAATCCACTTGCCGAACCGGTAAATATGCAAGCCTTTATTAATATGAATAATCCCTACGAGATGTTTCGTGACAAAAAGTATATTGAAAACGCAGAACAAAAACAGCAAGATCAAGCCGATGTTGCCAAGCCGCCGAAAACCGATGTGGACAGTGATGTGGTACAGCGTGTGAGAGCCATACTGCTAAAAACACCACAAAAAGCCGAAAAACCACCAGCATACGTTCCCGAGCAACTCAACAATATAATGGAAGAGCTGGTCGAATACATTACGCAAACGGGAATAGTGATAAAAGAGATAATAAATATAAGTTACGGTAAAAAAATACGCGGCAAGATCGGTCTAAAAGAAGCTGAGGTAAATCTTTTTTATGGCAAGCGCGGCTATTCGGTAGTGCAATCGCCACGCACGGGCACATCTTCCGAAATGAACCAAATATTGGCAGAATTGGTAGATAGTTTTTTATATACAAAATAATTAGCCACGTATGTTGTAACGTTTTTTAATAACACATACAGTATTTGACATAGGCTTATGACCAAAAAAGCAGAAATAGGATTTGTAGAGAAAATGAAAAAATTTTCTCGTGCCGGTATGCCACATCCACAGTTTCCCAATAAAAATGCAGGAAACTTGGAAAGCCTGCTCTCACTCGACGAACGAATACAGCAGATTTTCAAAATCATTGAACAACCCAAAAGACCTGCTAACCATATGATATTCTTTGTAATGTACGACATAGAAAGTACGAAGGTACGAAATCAAATAGCCAGATATCTGCTTCGCGAAGGCTGCGCGCGGATACAAAAATCTATATTTTTGGCCGACCTGCCCCTTGTTGTTTATGACCGAATGCGAAGCGATCTTGCTGAAGTACAGCAATGTTACGAAAACCAAGATAGCATACTTATAGTACCCATATCCACCGACTACCTCCAATCCATGAAAGTGATTGGGCAAACATTGGATGTAGATTTGATTTTGAAAAATCGAAATACGCTGTTTTTTTGATTGAAAAAAATCAGAATACGCTCTTTGAAATATTAATATTAAGTATTACCTTTGCGCTCCCGTAAAAATAGTTTTTTTTTGTAGCATAGTTGAGTTTTTAATTAAATATCTACATCTAACAGACAGAAATTTAGATTAATACAAAATTGACTCTCTGAGACCAAATTCCACTAAAACAAGGATTAAGACGTTAGTACCTTCTTTGGATATTTTACTCGCTGCGCTCTGAGACCAAATTCCACTAAAACAAGGATTAAGACTTCGCCAAATTTCCCACTTTCAGGCAATTCATTTGCAGCTCTGAGACCAAATTCCACTAAATCAAGGATTAAGACATATTTCTATCGGGATTTAACATTTTATTTATTTCACTCTGAGACCAAATTCCACTAAAACAAGGATTTCTGGAGTAGCCATTGATTTTATTTTTTGTATTAAACCCTTGTGCCAATCAGCAGGATCTTATCAAAATTAAGGTGGAGCTTACTCCTTTGGCGGTAATAAAAGGATGAATATAGTTTTCAACAAAAATGATTTTCGACACCAGTTTTTTGGAGATATTTTCACCTAAAACTATAACTTTGAATAAAAAAACTTAACATTAATACTGAAAAACAGAAAAATTTTACTTTTACCTATTCGGCAAACGGAGAGGAGCTAATTTCCGTTTCTTATCAAAGATCATCTTCGCCTTGGAGAGACCA
>CAKUWM010000211.1 GCA_934699305.1 uncultured Saprospiraceae bacterium
AACTTTACCTTACTATGTGTGAATAACAAATATCCCTTTCATTACTTTATTCCAATCAACGTCTGACTCTTGATATGATGGATTAACTCTTTAGAAAGAAAGACTTTATTATTTGATTTCCCACTTGAGAGGAGAAAAAAATGGAGTCAATCGGGAAATTTGTTATATACTTACCATCTATTGATTGTTTATTAATATTAAATTTGCTTACTAAATTTAAAAAATGGATCATATTATACCGGCATTAATTGCCAAAGAATTACACAGACAGCGAGAAGGTATTGAACTTATTGCATCTGAGAATTTTGCTTCTGCTCAAGTCATTAAGACGATGGGCACAGTTCTAACCAATAAATATGCGGAAGGTTATCCCGGGAAGCGTTATTATGGCGGATGTGAAGTCGTGGATGAAGTAGAACAACTTGCTATTAACAGGTTGAAAGAGTTATTTGGTGTTGAATATGCCAATGTTCAGCCACATAGTGGCGCACAGGCAAATGCGGCCGTCTTTTTGGCTTGTCTTAATCCTTACGATAAGGTGTTGGGTTTTAATTTGTCTCATGGTGGTCACTTGTCGCATGGTTCACCGGTAAATTATTCCGGAAAAGTATATACACCGGTCTTTTATGGTGTTGAAAAAGATACCGGATTAATTGATATGGACAAAGTGGCAGAAATTGCCAAAAATGAGAATCCAAAATTGATTATCTGTGGAGCATCGGCATATAGCAGAGACTGGGATTATAAAAGATTTAGAGAGATTGCTGATTCAGTAGGTGCACTTTTACTCGCAGATATAGCACATCCTGCCGGCTTGATAGCAACCGGATTCTTGAATGATCCTGTTCCTCATTGCCATATTATAACATCTACGACACATAAAACTTTGCGTGGCCCTCGTGGTGGAATGATTATGATGGGAAAAGACTTTGACAATCCATGGGGCAGAACAACTACTAAAGGAAAAGCCATACAAATGTCTTCTGTTTTGAATAGTGGAGTCTTCCCGGGAATGCAAGGTGGACCGCTGGAACATGTGATAGCAGCTAAAGCAGTTGCATTTCATGAAGCATTGCAACCTGCTTATAAATCCTATATCCAACAAGTTATTCTTAATGCAGCTGCCTTTAGCGATGCCTTTAAGGAGAGAGGATACAATGTTTTAAGTGACGGCACGGATAATCATTTGGTATTGCTTAACCTTCATTCTAAAGGAATAACCGGAAAAGATGCGGAAAATGCACTTATTAAAGCCGATATAACGGTGAATAAAAATATGGTACCTTTTGATACCGAAAAACCTACCATTACATCAGGCATTAGAATAGGTGCGCCGGCAGTCACTACACGGGGCTTTATTGAAGACGATTGCCGCGAAGTTGTTGGATTTATAGATGACGTACTAATGAATATGGGTAACGAAAATAAAATTGAAACAGTTAAAAAGGCAGTTAATGCAAAGATGAAGCAATTTGCCTTGTATGAAGGTGAATTTTAATAAATTCCTCTCTAACTAACTATTTACTTCCTTGTAAGTATTGTCCTTGGTAAACTTGTTTTGTTACTTATTATTCTTTTGTGCTTTTTTGGAACTTAATGAGATAATTGTGGCTTCTCAGTTACTAATTTTATAATGGAGATGCAGCGTTTTTTATTAATTTTAACTCTTTATGGATAATATGTTACATTTATAAATGTATCAAAGTTGATATCAGGAGGTTTAGCGACCTTTTAAATATTTATATATTATAACCTGTTGAAAATTTATACATTATATATAATAATATTGTTATCTTTAAAAATTGAGTAAAAGCTCAATAACTGAATGAAGCTATGTCAAAATTTTTAGGTTTATTTATTTTAATCTTAAGCTTTTCATCTATATCGTGCCATAGAGATGATTTGGATATAGATATCAAGCAGAACGAGAGAAAGAGTCCTATCATTTATCAGGAGGTTGTATCAAGTATTTATGGTTTGGTCATTGATCAAGATGGAAATCCTATACCAAATGCCAAAGTCAAAATTTATAATACCCAGACTACAACCAATGAATCCGGAATTTTTGTATTTAAGATGACAAAGATGGATTTACAAGGTACCTATATTTCAGTTTCAAAAGAAGGGTATATTGATGCATCGGATTACATTTATCCGCGGTCTAACAGTACGGGTTACAGCTATATTCAAATAAGAAAAAATAAAATTCATTTTAAATTATCTTCTACGTCCGGCGGTATAATTGAATTATCTGATGGAATCAAAATTACTTTTCCACCCAATGCCTTTAACACGGAACAGAATCAACCATATAACGGGTATGTATTTATTGATGCTTCTAACTTTAAGCCTACTGACACAAATTTAGGCATGGTCATGCCTGGAGGTCTTGTCGGTATTGATTTTAATGAAAGCCGTGTCTCTATTGGTGCTGCTGCACTTTTTTACATAAATGCTTACAGTGAATTTGGCAAACCGTTGATTCTGAAAGAGGGGATGAAAGCAGATGTTGACCTGCCTTTGAGTGATGCCAAAGATAATTTATCAATGTGGAACTTCGATTTGAATCAGGGATTGTGGATTCAATCCTCTATTGCTTCCAATACTTCAAGTGGCTATTCAGGCGAGATTCAACAATTGGGTCATTATATGTTGGGTAAACCATTTGAAATTATTGATTTGAGCTGTCGTGTTGTTGATGCTCAAGGAATTCCTTTAAATCAAGTTAAAGTGGATATTACGGGTACAATAAATGGACAGGTTTTAACTGTTTATTCAGGATATACTGATTCAAAAGGCTTTTTTAATGGTAAGATGCCCAAAGGATATTCCCTTCAAATTAAACTTTCACCTATTACATGTCCACAAAATTATACCTTGATAGAAACGCCAGCATTTAATCAACATACGGTATTGGATGATATCGTCATTGATTCTAATAAGAAAATGATAACTGTTCGGGTTTTGTGCAATGATAATTTACTTGAAAATTCGGCAATACTGCTTAAGAAAAATGCTCAATATGTAATTTTGGATGTGGAGTCAGGTGAGGTCGCCTTTAACGTATATAATTATGCTTGTGATTTAAAGGATATTGAATTGAGAGGAGTTGAGATGCCGACCGGTCAGCTTTCCGAAATTGAACCATTTGTAGAAGCCAATGTGCTTTATTCTTTAGATGTATGTAAAAATGGTTGTAATCTCAACGCAATTTTTAATGCACATTGTGACTCTTTATCGATTCAGGTTTCTGGTGGAAGTGGTCAATATACATACTTGTGGAGTAATGGAATGACCGGGAATAATATTTCTATTACTTCCACGGAATCACATGTTTATTCTGTTACCGTGACAGATAATTTAGCACAGAGTTGTAGTAAAATTTTTACCAAGGAAGTTCCCGGACAGATTAACGCCGAAATTAAAGTGACCGATTGTAAATGGCCGGTTGTTATGCGAGTTGAAGGGAAAAACTTCAATAAAGTAGAGTGGACGACAGGAAGTCAGAACAAAGAGATTACTGTAACGCCTGATCACATTACGGAATACACAGTAACCGTTACAAATTCTTTAGGGTGCAGCAAAGCAATTTCTGTTGCCATAGATCCCAAAAATTATCCACATATTGATAATGTCTCTTATTGCCATGCCAATTTTTATAATTTAAGTGGCGACTTTGGCAGTGGAAAGTTGCAAGGCGAAAATGGATTCTTTAAGAATTTATCAAATAAAGCTGATTTAGAGGGATTAAATGTCATTGAGACGGGTTATAAATTGTATGGGGATTTATATGGAGGTTTAAATTGCCAAAAAAGTTTTGAAATTAAATTACCCAATTATGACGGATTGAAGATTACAAATTTGGTAAATGAGGAGATTATAGATGGGAATAAGATTGAATATAATACGGGAACAGGTAGTTGCTATAATTGCGATGCCGGAAATGTAGCCATATTTAACATATTTGATTTTAGTATTGATTATGTCAACTTAAATCAAACCGGATTGCCACCCGGATACTATTATGTTGTGGTGAAAGATGCGATTACCGGGTGTTTTATTGCTCACAAAAAGGTTAAAATCTTATAGGTGGATATTGACAATATACTACAAGGTTGCCTTAAAGGTCAACAAAAAAGTCAGGAGCTTTTAGTGCGGACATTCGCACCTAAGCTCTTGGCTATTTGTGAGCGATATTGCAAGGATAAAGAAATGGCAAAAGATGCTTTGCAAGAGACTTTTATAAATATATTTAAATATTTACATACGTATAATGGTGATTCAGAATTTATTACATGGTCACGAAAAGTAGCCGTCAATAATTGTCTTAGAATTAACAATAAATACTTTAAACTTCAGTTTGTTGAAGAGACAGAAGCGCGATTTGCCGACCATTCTTATATCCCGGAGGCTTATAGTACTCTGTCCGTTGATGAAATAATGAAATTGGTCAAAAAATTACCTGATAGTCAATATATTGTATTTAATATGTTTGTTGTAGAAGGTTTCAGTCATCGTGAAATAGGTGAAGAATTAAATATTACTGAAAGTAGTTCCCGGTCAACGTTGACACGTGCCAGAATGCGCTTAATTGAAATGATACAAAAATTGGAAGACCGAAATAATAATTCCCTTTTTAACTCTAAAATAGCGTTCTTATGAATTATAAAGAGTTTGAAGCTAATATCAAGAAAAAATTATCTCAACACGAGTCTAAAGTGGATGAAGATGCCCTTATTAAAGCTTTGTTCAACCCTCAAGAAAAGGCAAGAAGGCTTTTCCCATTATGGGGTTATTTTGCAGGAAGCTTCCTGATTTTAACCGCTATCGCCCTAATATGGACTTTCTCAGGGAATGTTAATGCTTTGGATGGTTCAAATAATATGCAAAGCAACAACAAACAACAAGAAGTACGTAGTCAGGCAGAACCGGATGAAAATGATGTATATTCCAATAGTCAGGAAGCAAATAGTAATCATTCTAATTTAAATGACAATTTGGCTCAAGGTCCCAAATTAAACAAGAACAATGCAGTTAGCGATATTAATACATTCATGGCATCCGGAAACAGTCAGTCTGTGTTAAACTCATCCTTTAGTTCTACTTCTTCTAAAAGAGCACAAAAGAATTCCTATTCAGCAGTTGAAAATAGGAAGAATAGTGTGTCGGATAAAAATGAGGATTTTCCATATAATGTCGATATGGTGCTCATAAAAGACTATCATTCCGCTGATTTAGCGAAGCTGCCATTGATGAATTCTTTTATTACTGTTGATCAGAATAGTAAGGTAAGTTTTCTTCCGGATGTCAAATGCCCGACTTTTAAACAAAGAAAGGTTTACTCTTTTTCTATAGTGCCGGAAGTAGGAATTTTTTATCCTTTGGCATCAATGGATGGTGACGATTCCCAAAACGAAGTTCTTCGCATACGAAAGAATAATGAAGTGTCTTTAGAAGGAATCCAAGC
>CAKUWM010000212.1 GCA_934699305.1 uncultured Saprospiraceae bacterium
GAGAAAATATCTATTTCTTAAACAATGGGTATTGGTCTCTTCCGAAGACACCAGGTCGAGATATTTTTTGATCCATATGTCCGATTTAGTGTTGCGCCATAGTTTGGCAAAATAATCTTGGCTCAGATCCTCATTTAAAGAACGAAGCGTTGAAGTCAAAAACGCTGTCTCATGTATTTCTATGTTTTTTTCTTTTTCCATTCTGATTCAACACAACGAGTTATAGCTAAGATAGCAAATATCAAAAGAGAGTTTCAAAATAACATTGCTCCTCTCAAAAGATGGTTTTGCACATCACAATAACGGATATGCCAATTATGGACAATGGCTTCTCTCCTACTGTTAAGAATGGATGCTGGGAAACACTGAGGTGGCTATTGTAGTGAAGGTGGTTGATATCATTTAAAATATAAAGGGTTGGGAAGGCATGAGCGGGAAGCTTGTGCCAGCTGATTTGTGGGGTGCGTCGTATTTATTCTTTACAAATCTTGCCAGTCATCTCCTCCACCCGGTCGTGGTCATTAAACGTCGATTTAAAATAAAAGCAATTCCCTTCAATCTTCACCATTTCAGTTAGAAAGCCATTGTTTTCATTGATGTGCTTTTGATAATCGCTCAATTCCATTTTCGTTTCATCATATTTGAGCCGAGAAGTGCACGCGTCAATCCATTCAATTTTCACGTAAGCAGTTTTATTAAAGTCTGGCCCTAACATATTGTTTGGGTCATCAACTACTTCAATCTGTTCTGTACCTTTTCTAATTATTTTATAGGAAAGAGGCATTTCTTCATCTACTGGAACGTAGAAGCTTCCCTCCTTGAAATCAACACATGTTAATTGTTGTGCATAAGCGGTTAGGCTGATCAGGAGAAATAGTAAGAATAGAATTTTAAATGGTCTCAATGCAACTACCATTTAAACCTTATGCAAGTCCAAAGTCTTCTCAAAATTGGTTCGGAGTCGGTTTCTTGAAAAGATACCAAACGAATAATATAAAATCCCCACTAAAATAAAGAAGGATCCGATAATTAAGAAGCGCGTACTTGATCCTACTGCTATGAGGATAATGATGCCAACCAATACTGAAACTATGGAAGCAACGGACAACATGGTATTGGGTCTGATGTTCAATTTTATCAGTGTCCCTTTTCCTGATTTTAAGATCTCTCCTTTTATATACGCCGACTTCCTTTTGAAATTCGGTACGTACCACGATATAACCGACAATTTATCATAGGCTGAAAACTCAGTCTGACTGGTGAAATTGCCAAAAAAGCTTATCGCAGGTCGCTCAAAGAGGTCTTCAATCTTTTGCTTTAAATTATCGCCGTTCAAACTTGATGCGTAATTTAGTTCCTTAATATTCAGAATTTTATCAATCATTTGTTTTTAGTATAATTTTATTCCTACCAATAGGTTTTAATACCACGAGGAGCCTTGCTAAGATAGCGAATTTCAAAACACGAGCGTATAATATAATAGTGATGTCACCAGGGTAATGCTTGCGCCAGCGGAAATAAAGCGTTTTTTACTCATCAAATTTCATTTCGAATATCACATAGTGTTTTATTCCAAATTCTTTTCCCCAATTCTCAACGTCTTTTCCGCTATCATCGACTGCACACCAAAACTTAAATCCGTCTTTTTCATAGGGTAGAATATATGTAAAAGCATAAAAATTCTTTCCATATTTAATAGTCTCATTAGTTCCAGTGTCTCTTAAACTGTAGTCGTCAGACATCATAGCATCATACTTCTTGTTTATTCCAAATTTTGGAAATCTAAACCATAATTTCAATTTCGGTTCTTCTGTTCGTTTGGCAATAACTTTTAATCTTAAAGTATCTGATTTAGATTCAGACATTTTTGGATATTTTGAAGTGTCAATTATAGTGTCGGTGCTTTTTAATTTTCCATCCCACATTTCTTTGGCTATCAGCACAAAATTCTTGTCAGATATATTTTTTCCAGTAAATTTCACTTTATAGAAATCAATATTTTCAAATTTAAGCAAGTCGGACAAATCTTGATTTTCAGATGAATATTCTGTAGTCATTTTCACGTCTTGACCATAAATTAAATTCGTTAGAAAAATGAAAATCAGAAAAGGTTTAATTCTATTCATTAGGTTTTGTTTTAGCGTTCATTAAGGCACTTAGTTTACAACGTTGGATGCTTGGAACGTAGCGTATAAATTTAGAATAACTTTCGGATTGTCGCTTAGTCAATCTTTGATTTGGAACGACTCTTTCAATATTACAGCCAAATCTTAGATTTTACAGACATTATTAAGGGTCAACTGCCATTGCGCCAAGCTAGAACAAGATATATTATACCCGTCTTTGTTGTCAACTGGCTTTTAATCTAAATCATATTTTGCAATTATTTCATTTCGAGTTTCATCATCAGCCATTTCAAATCCAAATCCACTTTGTGAACCAAAAACTTGATAACCGTATTTTAATCCATAATAGCGGTCGATTAACATTTTAAGAGGTGTTTTGTCTAATTCGTTATGGTTAACTGCTTGATGAACAATAGGTAAATATTTCTCCATCATTTCAGGATTTGAATGTTGAATTACAGCCCACATAACAAATTCAAATTCCTTTCCAACCAGAGTTTTTCCAATATATTGTTCGTGGACATTATATAATGAATCGATAAGTTTTTGATTCACTTTGTCTAAATTAGGTTGTTTAGTCCTATATGTTTGTTCGTCAGAATCTCTGTATTTTACATCATTAAGATTAATTGTCTTTATTAATTTAACTAGAGAAGTATTGAGTTTATTATCTCTAATATAGTGTTCAATATCCAGTTCTTTCGCCTCTGGTTTATTACTGCAAGAGACGTAATATTCATTGTATAATTCAGGAATTTTGTCGTCAAATTTAATTTTGTCTTTAAAAGATGTCACGTATTTACAACCGCCTTCTGAATTGGCCATTTTAATAAAAACTAATTTCAAATTCTCCTTCGTTTCGTCAAGTTTGTCGAAGGCGGTGGTAATATTCCAATAGTGGGCAACATTATAATGTCCTTCTTTATCGTTGACTGATTTCTTGGTTTCAGAAATAACAAATTGAGCCCATTCAAAATCTTTGTCAGAAACATTGTACCTCTTAATGGGTTCATATCTAAGGAACTCCGATTCAAAGTTTTTAACCGTAAATACAATTTCATGAGATTGTGCTTTGCTAATACTAAAAGTCAAAAGAATTAATATAATGAAATGAGGTTTTTTCATCTGTCGATTTTTTAAAGCTTGTTGCTAACTTATTTATACCAGATCTTAAATTAATAAAATCACTTTCGGCTAAGCACTTATCCGCTATTGTGTTTATGCAATATTACAGCACGTATGTTGTGTCTGATATTTCATTTGTTTCTAATACTCAAACGAGTAGGGATTGATCTCGTTGATATTGAAAGGAATATCGGCTGTAAAACCATCAGTTTCGATGCCGTTTTTTTCTATTTGCCATCGGAGTTTAAAATCTTCAGATGTTTCACGTACACTATAGTACACAATCGAATTTACATCCATTCCAGTCCAGGAGGTTTCCTCATAAGCACTGAAACCACCACCACCTGGAAGCTGTTCTGCTGGATGGTATGTATTTTCTACACCAAAATTTTCAATTCCAGTTCTTACTACATTAGAAAGTCCTGCAAAAAAATCAATTTTAATGAAATCATTTTCGTCAAATGAATTCGTGTTTTTCACAAGAATTTTAAACTTAACAAACTTATCAGTTTCTATAATCAGAGGTTCATCCATAAAATAGTTTCTATATATGCCCGAGCCATAATAATCTTCATCTCCTTGATATGTTACTGTGATAAATGCACCTGCATCAGTGACTAACCTAACTGAAAATTTTCCATTCTCATCTGTTATAACTTTTTTTTCGTCCAACACTCTGGTAGTTGAGAACATACCAGAACCGGTAGATTTTCTTGTCATTACATTTACTGATTGATTTGCTATTCCATTCCCATTTATCGCCCGTTGGACTTTGCCCTCGATAGTAACAAAATCAAGATCGTTAACGGAACAACTTGCTATTATGAAAAAAATCGGTAGAATAAAATATAATATTTTCATAATCACTGTTTTTATATGTGCCGTAACTTATTCATACCAACCCAAAATCGGACTAATAGCCAACTTTAATAATCGCATATCAGCAGCTTTAGCGTTTTTGCTTAAACAGTACAGATTCGAATTGAGCCTCACTAAGATAATAAATTTCGAAACACGAATGTATAAAATAGCAGTGCTCCAATGTTGAGATGGCATTGCAATGATGGTGAGGATGTTTGCTATAATTTAAGGTGGATGGAATGGTTTGTTGGTGGCATTAGCGAGACACACGCGCCTACAGAGATACTTTACGATTAGAATCAATCCGGTTTTACTGGTTTTCAGGCCGGTTCATTGTTGTCATTTCTTATTTTTAAAGGGGATTGAAATGACTTTATTTTATTTATATTCTTGAAACCCGTAGGTTTTTATAGCATCTAAATCATTTTTATTCACTTTTAAGATTATCCGCTTGCCGGTTAAACAACCACATCCAAAACAGGCTTCTGGTGTTCCTTTGTCATCAATTTTCAGATTGGAGATAGCAATATTTTCTGATGCGAAGTAAGTCTTTATTTTGTCAGCTAACTCTCTGTTGTCTTCGGCAGACTCCCATGGATCACTACAGTACGTTTGATGGTATAAGACAAAAACGGTATCTGTTGCATCATCATCTGTTGAGCATCCTAAAGCGGTTAATCCAATGAGTAAAATGAATAAGTATTTTTTCATGATGACGTATTATTTATAATTACAAGATGTATTCATCACCAAGATAGCAAATTTCGAAACATGAGGGTATAAAATAGCATTACTCCTCCACAAAGATGGCTTTGAGGCTGAGAGTGTTTACTTCAATTGAAAAGGAATTAAAAGGTTTATGAAGGCACCAGCGGGAAGTTCGCGCCACCTGGGGAGTATTACTTTCGTCTGAGTTAGAATTCCGCAAAATGGTTTTTCAATTACGTTTTGGGAACAATTTCATCGATTTTTTTGTTTATTTTCTTTTTCTTCTTTTCTTTTTATCCAAAAATTTAGAGACCAAAGCAGCATACCTACTACCAAAAAGAAATCGCCTAAACCGTAAGCGTTTTTAAGTATATCGATATAAAAGAATTTTTGCGATAGAAACGAAATGACTCCAATAAATAAAACTATTCTCGCTGTTGTAAAACGTTCCTTATATCATTGATCAAATCTTTTGGTCTTTCAGAGCTAATCGTATATTTCTTGTCATTTGTTATAATTCGAACCATATTCTTTCTGTCATTGACCATACTTATTGAGTCGTCCATAGTATTTCCAATATACCCAAAGACACCCTTACTTCCGTAAGTCATTGATAAATTTGAAAAGTCCAGTTTTT
>CAKUWM010000213.1 GCA_934699305.1 uncultured Saprospiraceae bacterium
TTTAGTAATTCCTTATGACATCCCGACAGGGTGTGCGGCTACCTATTTTCCTGAAACCAATCCATTGGTACCTATTCATTTAACAGCGAAAAAAAGCAATACTCCTGTTTCAAAATCAATTATTATAACCATTGAAAAGCAATCTTGAATATCATGTATAGTTGGTCTAAAGACAGAGCTATTGACATAATAACAAAGCAGATGCTTTCAAATGATGGATTTAGTAAATGGCTGGATATTCATATTGACTCAATCGATGAGGAATCCATTGAACTATCATGCCTGGTCAATCAGACTATGACGAATGGATTTCAAATTGCTCATGGAGGAATAGTTTTTTCACTATGTGACAGTGCATTGGCCTTCCATTCTAATTCCTGGGGGAATAAAGCTGTTACCATAGAATCATCTATTAACTACCTTGCACCGGTTCATATAAATGATACAATTATCGCCAAAACTTCAATAATTAAAATAGGTAAATCATTAGGACACTTTTTAATAATCACAACCAATCAGTCCGGAAAGAAAGTAGCCGTCATGAAAGGAATGGTGTTTTATTCCGGTGAATCCTGGGACTGAGTTGATTGTTGGAGCTGAATATCTTTAACTCGATTATACATTTGAATAGTGAAATTCAACCAAGTTATCAGTTTCTTATGTAAAAATCTATAATGAACTATTCGTAAACCTTTTTAGTAAAACAACTTACTATTTTAAGAACTAACTTGGTCAATATTAATATTTTGTTATGGGATAAATTTTTAGCTTTGCGGTTTCAATTATTAAAATATGTCTATAGAAGTTAAAAAGCTGACAAAAATCTACGGAAGCCAAAAAGCACTGGACGAAGTCAGTTTTTCAGTTTCAAAAGGTGATATTCTTGGATTTTTGGGGCCAAATGGTGCCGGCAAGTCCACAACAATGAAGATTTTAGCGTGTTTTATTCCACAGACTAGCGGAGATGCTACTTTGGGAGGATTGGATGTTAAGTTGAATTCATTGGAAGTGCGTAGAATTGTTGGATATTTACCCGAAAACAATCCTTTGTACAAAGATATGTATATCAAGGAGTATCTACACTATGTAGCCAAACTGTACCAACTTGACAATCCTGGAATCAAGGTGCGCAACATGATCGAGTTGACAGGATTGGGTAGAGAGCAACATAAGTTGATTGGACAGGTATCTAAAGGATATAGACAGCGGGTAGGCTTGGCACAAGCTATGATTCATAATCCTGAAATATTGATTATGGATGAACCAACCAGTGGATTAGACCCTAACCAGTTGTCAGAAATCAGATCTGTTATAAGAGAAATAGGAAAAGAGAAAGTTGTTGTTTTTTCTACACACATCATGCAAGAAGTTGAATCTTTATGCAATAGAGTTGTTATTATTAATAAAGGAAAAATTGTTCTAGACGATAAGATTGAAAAATTACAACACTTCAGTAAAGGAAGTAGCAATATAATCATTCAATTTGCCCATTCTAATAAAGTAAAATCCGCACATTTCAGAACTTTGGATGCAATATCTGACATCACCCCTTTGAGTGAAAATGCATTTGAGTTTAATATTAAAGGAAATAGCGATGTAAGAGAAGCATTGTTCGATCTGTCGGTGTCAGCCGGATATAAGATAATTCGAATGGAACAGCGAATCTTCAGCATGGAAGACATATTTCAACAATTAACAGGAAATCAGTAAAATATGTGGACAATAGCATTTAAAGAAGCATCTTCATTTTTTAGCTCCTTAGCAGGATTTATAATTAGTGGAGTTTTCCTACTCGTCATGGGTCTTATGTTATTTTTCTTTCCTGATACGAGTATTTTGACAGGAAATTATGCCAATATGGATGGGTTGTTTTACATGGCTCCGACAATATTTACATTCATTATCCCTGCTATTACAATGCGTTTTTTTGCAGAAGAACTTCAGAATGGAACAATGGAGCTGTTAGCAACTAAGCCAATATCTGATTTTAAAATTATCTTTGGAAAGTTTATAGCTGGCTTATTTTTAATATGTATTTGTTTGATACCTACTATTATATATTTTTATACAGTATATCAACTTGGCTCTCCTAAGGGAAATTTAGATATTGGAGGTATTATGGGTTCCTATGTTGGCTTATTTTTTCTGTCGGCTACTTTCTTATCAATTGGAATATTTGCAAGCTCTTTAACTCATAATCAAGTTGTTGCGTTTGTCATAGGCACCTTTCTTTGTTTTATATGCCAATGGTTTTTCTTATACATTAGTAAAATACCGATTTTTGTTGGTAAAATAGATTATTTGTTACAAAAATTTGGAATTGATTATCATTATACCAACATGAGTAAAGGAGTTATTGACTTAAAAGATGTTGTCTATTTTTTATCCGTAATTTCTATATTCTTTGCTTTAACACATTTTGTCCTTCAACGTAGAAAATGGTAGCATTAAAAAATAAAAATAATCTTAGTCAAAAGGAAATATCACCTAAGAAGCAGAACTACATTCTTCTGGCTCTTGTAGTTGGGTTTGTTTGTATCATCAATTTACTGGTTTCTTTTAGTAATATTAGGATTGACCTTACTGAAGAGAAGAGGTTTACTTTGACTCCTGCCACCGTAAAAATGTTGCACAATCTCAAAGACAATATTTATGTAGAAGTATTGTTAGATGGTAATTTGCCTGCCGGTTTTAAGAGGTTACAAGAATCGACTCAATCGATTTTAGATCAATTTAGGAACCAAACTTCTTTTGTTCAATATAACTTTGTGGATCCCTTAGATACCAAGAATATAGATGAAAAAAATGCGCGTATAAAGGATCTTGCAGACCAAGGGATAAAACCGACCAATCTGCGGGTGATGGAAAACAATGAATCTACCGAAAAACTTATCTATCCGGTTGCTATTGTAAAATATGGGAGTGAAATTATTCCGGTCAATTTATTAGAAAATTCTGTTGCCGGATTTAGTGATGAAGAAGTATTGAATCAATCTATCAATCTTATTGAGTATAAGGTGGCTGATGCAATAAATAAGATCTTAAGAAAGAAAAAACCAACCATTGCTTTTACCAAGGGGCATGGAGAACCCCATCCTGTTGAATCGAGAGATCTAATAACAACACTTGCTCCTTTTTATGATTTGAAATGGATTGATCTTGATAGTATGTATCAAGTACCCGAGGATATTAAGTTGATTATCATGGCTAATCCTTCAAAACCGTATAGTGAAAAAGCAAAATTTGTTCTGGATCAATACATTATGAATGGTGGTAATACAATGTTTCTTATCAATCGTCTGAAAGTCGATATGGATTCATTCAGAAATGCAAAAGCGGAGTTTGTTCCCATCGAAAATGATGTCAACCTGGAAGATATGTTCTTTAAGTATGGTTTTCGAATAGAACCTAATTTGGTGTTAGACTTGGAATGCTCTAAGATTCCATTGGTTGTCGGTAAATTAGGTACAGGCGTACAGACAGACTTATTTAATTGGTATTATGCTCCTCTGTTGTCGGGTACCGGCCAGCATCCAATTGTGAAGAATATTGACAGAGTTAATGCTTACTGGACTTCTACAGTTGACACAGTGAAAACTAAAACCTCCATTCTAAAAACGAAGTTACTCCAATCTAGCCAGCATTCAAGGTTGCAATATGCTCCAATGAGGATAAATTTTGAAATATTGCGTTATGATCCCGATCCAAGCAAATTTGATAAACCTTACCAACCGATTTCATGGCTTTTGGAAGGATCTTTCCCGTCATTATATGAAAATAGGGTAAGCCCAGAAATGATGGATGGTTTGAAGCAGATTAAAGTTAATTATCTCGGGACAGGTAAGCCGGCAAAGATGTTTGTCATGTCTTACGGTAAACTTATAAACAATATATATAACCCTGAAAATAATGATTTCATGCCAATGGGCTATAATTCATTTGAAAAACATTTGTATGGTAATAAAGACTTTGTTATCAATGCCGTAGAATATATGTTTGATGAAAATGGTATATTGTCCGCCAGGGCAAAAGAAGTTAAGCTCAGACTTTTGGACAATGTTAAAATAAAGGACGAAAAAACATATTGGCAATTGTTGAATGTTTTAGCACCTTTGATTTTATTGGGTGGTGGAACCATTATTTTTAATTATATTCGCAAACGAAGATTTGCCGGAAAAGCATAGTGAATTTAAGATGAGAGGGAAATTGAAGATAGTCATTATTTTGTTTTTATTATTAGCAATAGCAACTGCTTTCATTGTTTTTAAAAAATCGGGGAAGTCATCACTTACGGATAGTAGTCGGGATTTTGCCATCGAAAATATTGATGAAATAGGGAAAATATTTGTCACTGATCGACAAGGTAATCATTATACCTTGGACAAAAAAAAGAATGTTTGGTATGCTGATACCATTTATTTGGCAGATCCACAATTTATTGATGTCGTATTGACAACTTTAAAAAAAATGACGGTCACTAATCTCGTACCAAAACCTGCCATTAAAAATATAATGAGAGATATTGCTACTTATGGTAAAAAGGTTGAAATTTATGACAAGAGCGGCAATTTGATGAAGTCATTTTATATGGGTGGCCCCAATCAACGGGTAACTGCCTCCTATATGGTATTGGATGGCTATAATATACCTTATGAAATGAGTTATCCCGGATTTAGTGGAGATCTTGGAGGTCGCTTGTGGCCTCTTCATTTGATAGACATCCGTTCCAAATCATTGTTCAATTACAATCCGGGTGATATTAAAAATATCCGAATTAATTATATCAGAGATAAAAATGAATCTTTCAACTTAGCGATAAGCGGTTTGGATAAATATACAGTGACGCCACTTAGCCCCACTGTGACGCCTATTGAAAAGAAAGTAAGCAAAGGTGCTGTGGAACAGTATTTATCCAACATTGAAAAAATGGATGCTGCCAAAGTATTTGATAAAAATATGCTGGAACACGATACATTGGTTTCTTCGATTCCATTTGCGCAAATCGAAATTACTGATAAAGATGATCACGTTAAAAAGTTAGATTTGTATCCCATCTTGGATGAGACAAAGAATATGCAATTAGGCTCTGAACCGGATTATTTCTTCGCTATATTGGATAACAAAGGATATTACAACTGTCAATTATTGGTATTAAAGAAAATATTTTGGGGTTATTCTTATTTTTTCAACGGATGAGAATACTTATTACAATTCTGGCGGGCTTCTTCTGCTTTGGCTTTATATCGATACATTCCAATGAAGAAGATTGGGGCTTTTTCGGACATCGTAGGATAAACAGGCTGGCTGTATTTACCCTGCCCGAGGAGATGTTTCCACTTTTTAAAGGGAATATTGATTTTCTTACAGAACACGCAGTCGATCCTGATAAAAGGAGATATGCCTTTCGTTTAGAGGCGCCCAGACATTTTTTAGATATGGATAGATA
>CAKUWM010000214.1 GCA_934699305.1 uncultured Saprospiraceae bacterium
AGTTGAGCAGTGATAAGCAAGGATTCAATTCAGTATATATGATGTTGGATTCCGGTGCAAGAGGTTCTAAACAACAGATTAAGCAGTTGTGTGGACTTAGAGGCCTGATGGCAAAGCCGCGAAAATCAGGTGATACAGGTGGTGCAATCATTGAAAACCCAATCTTGTCTTCATTTATTGAGGGATTATCCGTTCTTGAATACTTTATCTCTACACACGGTGCACGTAAAGGTTTGGCGGATACGGCCTTAAAGACAGCTGACGCAGGATACTTGACAAGAAGATTAGTAGATGTTGCTCAAGATGTTGTGATTATAGAGGAAGATTGTGATACATTGAGAGGAATCGAGACAACAGCATTGAAAGACAATGAAAAAGTGATTGAAACCCTTGGTAATCGCATTGTAGGGCGCTTTACACTCCACGATATTACTCACCCTGATACAAATGACTTGATTTTAGCGGCAGGTGAGTATATTGATGATAGCAAAGCACAAGAAATTGAAGAAGTAGGAATTGAAAGTGTTACAATTCGTTCGGTTTTGACTTGTGAAACAAAGAGAGGTGTATGTACAAAGTGTTATGGTAAAAACCTTGCAACAGGCAGGATAGCCGAAATGGGTGATGCCGTGGGAATTATTTCCGCTCAGTCCATCGGTGAACCGGGTACACAGCTTACACTTCGTACCTTCCACACTGGGGGTGCGGCATCAGTTTCAAAATCAGATAGCGAGATACGAGCTAAATATGATAGTAAATTAGAGTTTGATGGAATACGTACTGCGGTTCAGGAAAACGAAGATGGCTCTTCTTCAATAGTTGTAATTTCCCGGACTGGAGAAATTAAGAATATTGAAATTAAAAGTGGTAAGTTACTTCATACAGAACACGTTCCTTATGGATCTAAATTAAGATTTAATGACGGAGATAAAGTAACTAAAGGTGATTTGATATGTGATTGGGATCCGTTTAATGCTTTAATTATTTCAGAATTTGGAGGAGTTGCTCAATTTGACGCAATTGAAGAAGGTGTGACTTATCGCGTAGAACGTGATGATCAAACAGGATATGCTGAAAAAGTAATAATCGAAAGTAAAAATAAACGTAAAATACCTATAATCCGTATTGTGGATAAAAAAGGAGAGGATTTGCGTAATTATTCATTGCCGGTAGGTTCGTATATGCAGATCAACGATGGCGATACAGTTAAAGCAGGTCAGGTTATAGTTAAGATACCTAGAAAATTAGGAAAAATTTCGGATATCACCGGTGGCTTACCAAGAGTAACGGAATTGTTTGAAGCAAGAAATCCTTCTAATCCGGCTGTTGTCGCTGAAATTGACGGTATTGTTAAGTTCGGCTTAATCAAACGTGGAAATAGAGAAGTGTCAATTCAAGCCAAAGATGGTCAGGAAAGAAAGTACTTAGTCGGATTATCAAAACATATTTTGGTTCAAGATGGAGACTTTGTTAGGGCGGGTACCCCACTTTCAGATGGAGCAATAGCACCTAAAGATATTTTGGATATCAAAGGCTCATTTGCGGTTCAATCACACCTGGTTAATGGTGTTCAGGAAGTTTATAGGTCTCAAGGTATTGCTATAAATGATAAGCACATTGAGGTAATAATTCGCCAGATGATGAGACGAGTTGAAATCGTAGAACCGGGTGATACCAACTTCTTGGAAGGTGAAGCTGTGGAAAAATATGATTTCTTAGAACAAAATGACTTTGTTTTCGATAAGAAAGTTGTTATTGAAGCTGGTGATAGTAATAAGTTTAAGCCTGGACAATTGGTTACAATTAGACAGATTAGAGAGGAAAATTCATTACTTAAAAGGGATGATCTTAAGTTGGTCGAGTATAGAGATGCCGAAGCAGCAACATCGACTCCGCTATTATTGGGTATCACAAAATCCTCTTTGGGTACGGAAAGCTGGATTTCAGCTGCTTCATTCCAAGAAACTACTAAAGTATTGAGTACAGCCGCAATTGCCGCAAAGAAAGATAACCTAAGCGGGTTAAAGGAAAACGTTATCATAGGAAAGAAAATTCCAGCCGGTACCGGTATACGTAAGTTTAATGACCTCCTCGTAAGTGTTGATGGTCAGTATAATGATAACGGTTCTGAAGATGTTATGTATTAAATAAAATAATAATACAAATTATATTGAAGGCTATTCGACAATACGTTGAATAGCCTTTTTTTATTCCATTTGTCAGATGCTTTGAGCCCATCTGAACTCGATATATGAGTCATTTGGCCAATATGGATATATGTATGACTCGTAATCAATGGTTTAGTGATCCATTGAAAAGACTCGGATATCGGGACGTTCCTCATAATCACCATTCTTCGGACATGGTATAGATAATGTATAAAAAAAATGAATAAAAGTTTGGAATTATCTTTCGGAAACTTTAACTTTGACCCGAAACGAATTTGATTTTAGAATCATTTCACCTATTTAATCACCAAATATTTAATTTAATTATGGAAGCAATCTCCGAAGTAAAACAATGTCTTTATTGCGCACAAAAAGTTATAGGCAGGTCAGATAAAAAATTCTGCGATGACTTTTGCCGAAATTCTTTTAATAATCATCTTAAAGGGCAAATCAATAACGTTATTCGCAATGTGAATGGTGCTCTTACTAAAAATAGAAGGGTACTTGAAGAACTTTTACCATTAAATGTTGCACATAAGTTTGTCTCTAAGGATAAACTTATTAAAATGGGATATCGATTTAAATATCATACTCATTTGATTCACAATCAAAAGGGACAAACTTACTTTTTCTGTTATGATTACGGCATTCGTGAGTCTGAAAATCAAAATATTATGATTGTTAGAACGTATAATGTTCAATAATCCCTCATTCCGAATTAGACAAGAGGGAAACGAATTACGCTTCGTAATCAGCACTATATGGTTTTTCAAAACCTTAGCTGAATTCAGGATAATGATGATCTAGTGTTTTTAAGAGCATAGATAATATGCATTAAATTACAATTAGGTGGAATGTATTGTTATGTCATTCCACCTAATTAAAATTTATCTGATTAATGTAACATCACCTTTAATTATACGAACGCCTTCTCCGGGAATGGTTACCTGGACTACCCATGCAAACACTGCCGGATCCATGTCGGAATTGCGGAATTTTCCATTCCATCCTTCCGATTCAATATTTGGAAGGAAATCTGATTTTTCGTAAACCAGCTCTCCCCAACGAGTGAATATTTTCAAATTATCAATTTTTTTAATGTGGTTATCAGCAAATACTGTGACATAATCATTTATTCCATCACCATTTGGTGTAAATATATTTGGTACAAAAATATTGATATCCTTCCTGATGATAACCCTCACACTTATGGAATCTTGACATCCTTGTTCGTCAGTTACTAATACATGATAGGTAATAGCTTCTTCCGGCTTGGTTGTTGGTGTTGGACAATCGGTACATGACAAATAATCTGCTGGCGTCCATACAATTGAAGAATATGGACTAGTAATAATTGGAACCAATGTTGTACTTTCTCCTTCATCCACGACATATACTCCTTGAATATCTATGCCGATACCGGAGGAGGACTTTATTGTAAAATTCTTAAGTACCTCACATTCTTTAGCATCTATTAATTTCAATAGGTGATCACCCTGTTCTAAATTATCTATTCTAATAGGTAGTGAATGGGTCGATAATACCAATACACTATCCAAATATATGTCTATTGGGAATGTTAAATTCTGACTGGAAAGGATATCAATAAAATTGGATTTTGAATCACTACAAGCTTTGGAAACAATTTTAAACTGAGCAGAAACGAAAGGCGGAGGATTTATAATAAATGGTTTATTTGCTTGGCATCCTGATTCCGGATCTTTAAATATCAAAGTGTAGTTGCCGGGTAATAACTCATCAAAGTAAGGCAGACCACTGAAGGTACTTCCACTGTCAACTGAAAAGATGTACCTATCGGACGCAGGTGGTAGAATGGTAATACTTCCGGTTTGGGTTTGACAATCTGTATTTTGAATCAATAAATCTACTTCTATGAGTGTTGTGATTGTAAGATTCATTTGATCAAAAGAAGCAGAACAAGGTCCGTCACCATCCGGATCAGGACTTGTAAGTGTTAATATTACTGACTTATTTAATCTGTCTTGTGCTGACGGTATATATTGAGTTATTGGTGCGGTAGGATTGGTAAATGTTCCTGACCCATTTGTAGTCCAAACCACTTGGTTACTTCCCGTAACTATTCCATTTAATGTTATTTTATTTTCAGAACAAATATGTAAATCAGGACCTGCATTGATACTTACAAGAATATTACACCCACAATCAATGACTGATATATTGGTTGTGGCTTCAGCTTTGCAATTACCATTGTAAAGGGTGTAAGTAATTGTATGTATTCCCAATCCGGCTATTGTAGGATCAAAGAGGTTATTTGAAATTCCATTTCCACTCCAGATTCCACCTGATGGATTAGTAGTAAGGGTTATAGGTGGTGCATCAATACATATTTCATCCGGAATATTAACAAGTTTTATCTCCGGTAAAGGAATAATGTTGATTATAAGCTGGTCAAATGCAGGGTTGCATGGCCCGGTTCCATCAGGATCCAAGGTCGTCAATTGAATAACTACTGTTCCTTTAATGATGTCAGATTGACTTGGTGTGTACTCTGCTTGCAGGTTTTGATTATTGTCAAAAGTGCCCGATCCCTTTGTTGTCCATATTGCACCCGGAGCATTATTAATAATACCGGATAATTGAACCTTCTCACCAGCGCAGATAGTAGTATCTTTTCCTGCATCTACAGAAGCAGGATTAGCACAACCACAATCTTTTACTTTGATTTCTATTTTCGAAGTATTGGAACAACCAAAAGGGTCTGTATAAGAGTAATAAACTTCAAATGTTCCAATTTTATCAGGAGTAAATATATTGCCATTGACTCCATCGCCGGTGAAAACTCCGCCCGTAGGATTGGCTGTTAAAAGAACATCACCATCATTCAGACATAAATCAGGAATGGACGTTATTAGAATGGTGGGTAATGGTAGGACTTTAATTTGAATTTGTTGTTGCCCTGAACAATTACCCGTTACAGTATAAGTTATCGTATGAGTCCCTACACCTGCTTTATTTGGATCAAAGAAGTTGCCTGTAACTCCAGAGCCGCTAAATATTCCACCTGATGGTGTGGCAGATAATTCAACTGAGGAAGCACTGACACATAAGTCGTTTACTTTTGAAATATTAATGACCAACTCTTGTATGGTTATGGTTATTGAGCTATTAGCCGGGCTACAAGGTCCATTCCCATCAGGATCTATTGAGGTAAGAGTTAGTTTAACCTTCCCATTGAGAATATCATTAGTACCGGGAGTATAAACGGCATTTAA
>CAKUWM010000215.1 GCA_934699305.1 uncultured Saprospiraceae bacterium
TTAATTTTATTGTAAAAATTATATGTTGCCGGAGCTAGTTTGTCTTGAATAGAAAGGTATTCAATCGCAGTATTTACAGCCATTAGATGGATTGTTATAACTTCAAATGAGTTCTCTATGACTTTACGAGCCATCATAGCTGCATTGCTACCCATACTAACAATATCCTGATTGTCCTTGTTACAGGAAATGCTATGAAGGTACATGGGGTAGGAGAGTGTTTGATTCTCAGCTGTAGTAGATGTAGCTGTAAATTGTGCCCCTTGGAGGCCGAAGTTGAAGCCTAATTTTCCTAAATTGACAAAAGGTGGAAGTTTTTGGTTCAAATGATCATTAAGGAGGAAGTTTAATTGTCTCTCCATGAGCATAGATAGCCTTGTAATTGCTATTTTTATTTTATCCATCTCCAAAGCCACATAATCACCATGGAAATTGCCACCATGAAAAACGTATTGATGTTCGGTAGATATAATTGGATTATCATTAACTGAATTTACCTCATTTATAAGGACTTTTTCCGCATATTCTATTGTATCCCATATTGGACCTAAAATTTGTGGCACACAACGCAATGAATAATATTCCTGCACTTTATCATTTAAAATATATTCATCCGGTATATTATTGTAATAAATACTTTCACGCTTTCTGATGCACTGACTATCTGCCAAATATTCACGCATATAACTAGCTACAATTTTTTGACCGGCATGAAGTTTTACATCATTTAAGGCCTGGGCAAAATGATCATCAAATGAATTGACAATTTCATTAATCAGACAAGTGGCCATTATGGCAATTTTTGACAACTGCTTTGCCCTGATTATATTAATAAGTCCGATACCGGTCATTGCAGAAGTTCCATTGATTATAGCCAGGCCTTCTCTGGATACGATTTGAATAGGGTCTAGATTTTTTGTTTTAAATAGTTCATGTGTATCGGTTACTTTTTGTTCAAAAGAGCACCGGCCCTCTCCAATCAATGTCAGCGCAACTTGTGCCAGTTGAACTAAGTCGCCACTTGCTCCAACACTCCCGTGCTCATATATTAGAGGGTAAATACCCATATTGATAAACTGAACTAAAAGTTCAAAGACGGAATGGTGAATGCCGCTATAGCCTAATACTAAGGTATTCAATCTGGATAATAAAATACTTCTTACCACTGAATCAGGGAGAAGGTTGCCGCTTCCTGTGCAGTGAGATCTTATTAGATTTAATTGTAATTCTTCTCTTTCGTCATCATTTATTCGGTATTGAGCCATAGGACCAAATCCGGTATTGATTCCATATATTATTTTATTGTCCGAAAATTTTTTTAAAAACTCACAATTGACCTTACATCTACGTAATGCATCATGATCAATATTTACAGTCCCTTCATTTAATACTATTTCTTCAAAATCGCCTATTTCTAAAGGTTTGCTTCCAAGTAATATCATTTTCAACCTTTCTTATTTTTTAGAGATGCAAATGTATAAAATATTAAATATATATTATTCGTTTAATAAGCTATATCAATTATCTTGGATTACATCACAATTTGGCTCATTAAATTGTGGTAACATCATTAAAATCTGAAATGGGATGGCTATGTCAGATAAAGGCTTTGAAAAATAGGAACTTAAAGTTTGAATTAAATCTAAGTAGCCCCTCCAGGAATCGAACCTGGATCAAAAGTTTAGGAAACTTCTATTCTATCCGTTGAACTAAGGGGCCAATTGCGCAAAAATATCATTTTTATTGATATAAAAACATGGCTGCACTTTTTTCGATTTCTCTGAAAAATGGATCTTTTAAATCCTTTATAAATCTGATTGCTTCACCTGTTGACTTCATTTCAGGACCCAATCTTTTATCTACTTTAGGGAATTTATTAAATGAAAAGACAGGTTCTTTGATAGCATATCCTTCTAGTTTCGGTTTGATTTCAAAATCCTTTAATTTATGAGTTCCCATCATAATTTTTGTGGCGATATTTAAGAAAGGAACACCGTAAGCCTTTGCGATAAAAGGTGTAGTGCGACTTGCCCTTGGATTGGCTTCAATTACATACACCTTCTCATTTTTTATAGCAAATTGGATGTTTATCAAGCCTCTGATATCCAATGATTTTGCCAATTTTAAAGCATGGTCTTTCATCGTTTCTAATACCTCATCTGATAAGCTATAAGTCGGTAACATAGCTGAGCTGTCCCCTGAATGAATTCCGGCAGGCTCAATGTGCTCCATTATGCCCATAATATATAGCTCTTCACCATCATAGATTGCATCAATTTCTGCTTCCTTTGCTCTTTCTAAAAATTGATCAATCAACACTTTATTGTCCGGCATGTGTTTAAATATATTGAGGACGGCCTGCTCAAGCTCATTATCATTGATAACGATTTTCATTCTCTGCCCTCCTAATACATACGATGGTCTGACCAACACAGGATAGGATACTTCATTGGCTATATCGAGAGCCTCATCTGCATCTTGAGCAGCACCGTATTGAGGATAAGGGATATCCAATTCTTTCAACAAATCTGAAAATATCTTGCGGTCTTCCGCCCGATCCATATTAGCAAAGCTGGTACCGATGATTTTGATGCCTTGTTTATCAAGCTTTTCAGCAAGTTTTAAGGCTGTCTGACCACCTAATTGTACTATTACACCTATCGGTTTTTCCAACTCTATAATCTCAATTAGATGCTCCCAATAAATGGGTTCAAAATAAAGTTTATCTGCTATATCAAAATCTGTTGACACAGTTTCCGGATTGCAATTTACCATAATGGCTTCATAGCCAACTTCTTTAATGGCTAATAGACCATGTACACAGCAATAGTCAAACTCTATCCCTTGACCTATTCTATTTGGACCAGACCCTAAAACGATTATTTTGGGTTTATCAGATGGAATACTTTCATTTTCTTCGTCGAAGGTAGAATAAAAATAAGGAGTATGGGCATCAAATTCTGCTGCACAAGTGTCCACCTGCTTATATACGCGTCGTAATCCGATACTGTACCTGGCATTGGTTACGTCCTCTTCTTTGACCCTCATTAACCAGGCTATCTGTGCATCAGAATAGCCTGATTGTTTTAATAATTTAAAAAATTCAAAAGGTATATCTTCAGGTACATTATATCGAATCAATTCCTCTTCCAGATTGCATAACTGTTTGATTTCTCTGATAAACCAAGAATCTATACCGGTAAGTTTTTTAATTGTTTTCTCCGGAATACCCAATCTAATCGCATCTTTGAGGCGATAGATCCGGTCATCACTGGCTTTGACCAATCGCTCCATTATGTCTTCTGTACGAATCCACTCTTTTATATCGGCTCCTAAACCACTTCTATTATTTTCTTGTGACTGACAAGCCTTTTGTAAGGCCTCAGAAAAACTTCTTCCGATAGCCATAACCTCACCAACTGACTTCATTTGTAGGCCAAGTAAGTGATCGGCATCCGGGAATTTTTCGAAATTCCAACGCGGCATCTTTACAATGACATAATCTAACGTCGGTTCAAATAATGCGGATGTGTTTTTGGTAATTTGGTTGCTTAACTCGTCTAACGTATAACCTATTGCTAATTTTGCAGCAATTTTGGCAATGGGATATCCTGTTGCTTTGCTTGCTAATGCGGATGAGCGGGATACTCTGGGATTTATCTCTATTGCAATGAGCTCTTCTGTTTCAGGATTTTGGGCAAATTGAACATTGCAGCCTCCCCAGAAATTACCCAATGCTCGCATCATTTTAATGGCATCATTTCGCATACGCTGATAGGCTGTATCGCTCAACGTCATTGCCGGAGCAACTGTAATACTGTCGCCTGTATGAATGCCCATAGGATCCAAATTTTCAACCGTACAGATGATAATGACATTATCGTTGGAATCTCTCAATAATTCCAATTCATATTCTTTCCATCCTAATACAGCTTTTTCTACAAGTACCTCGTGAGTGGGTGAGGCATTAAGACCTAATTTCAAAGCTTCACTAAAGTTTTCTTCTTCAAACACAATGCCGCCACCTGTTCCACCTAAAGTATAAGAAGGTCTGATAACAAGGGGAAATCCAATCTTTTGAGCCGCTTCCATTCCTTCTAAATAAGAATTGGCAATGTAGGATGGTGCAACGTGCATACCTATATCAAGCATTAACTTCTTGAATCGTTCTCTATTTTCAGCCAATTCAATTGCTTCTAAGTCAACACCAATCAATTGAACTCCATACTTATCCCACACACCTTGTTCTCCGGCTTCAATGCATAAATTAAGGGCTGTCTGACCACCCATAGTGGGAAGTACAGCATCTATTTGCCGTTCTTCCAATATTGTAACAATTGAATCTACAGTTAATGGAAGCAAATAAATGTGATCCGCAGTAACCGGATCGGTCATTATGGTTGCGGGGTTGGAATTAATCAAGGTAACTTCAATTCCTTCTTCCCGCAAGGATCGGGATGCTTGAGTACCAGAATAATCAAATTCGCACGCTTGACCTATAACGATTGGTCCACTTCCGATAATCAAGACGGAACGTATATCCGGATTTTTGGGCACGATATATAAAATTTAGGTTGAAAATATTTTAGGGAGAAAGCATTGTTAAACCGAAAATAATCTAAAGAACGACTCTTGAATACATAAAATGGTCGCGTTATTGGAATATTACTATACTTATTCAAGATGGACATTAACAAATGCAAGCCAAACTTTTAATTTGACGCCGCAAAGCTAATAATAATCATCATAAAATTTGAATGATATATTTATTTTTTAATTTATTATAACTTGGAGATTTGTAAAATTAACATTGTTTTTTGGTTATTAATCAATGATTTTCGTGTCTTGCACGGAATGGATTATACATAGATACTAAAAAGTATAGATGAAAATATATAGTAAAAAATATAATATTTATAAATATTTGGTTTGAAATTCCAATTTAATATTACCTTTGCACGGATTTTTCAAAACTTAGAAACAACAAACTTAATTACATGGGAATAATCACAGGGATTAGAAAGCGTGGAGCTCTAATGATTATATTGATTGGTATTGCGACTGGTGGCTTTATTATTATGGATGTGGTACAAAATCAAAACATGTCTGCATCGGCCGGAAATATTGGTTCTGTAGAAGGCGTTACATTGGACTTCAATGAGATGAGAAATATGGAAGAAATTTTATACCAAGGTTCTGACGCTGATGAATATTCTAAAAGAGACTATATCTGGAATTACTTCGTCGAAAATACCATTTCTGGCAATGAAGCTGAAAAAGTGGGATTGATGGTCGGCAAAAACGAATTATTGGATATGGAATTTGGTACCAATATCAGTTCACTCATCCGTCAGAGATTTGCAAATCCTCAAAC
>CAKUWM010000216.1 GCA_934699305.1 uncultured Saprospiraceae bacterium
CAGTGAAACCATTGGAGTGGAGACAAAATCCAATGCATATAAAACCTTTATTCCATGAAAACAGAATACTTCGGTTATAGCTTTTAAAAACATTTCTCCTCCAAATCGGCAATCATGACCTACTACAACTGTTGAAAAGCCTTTTGAGTTCATCCATTTGGCAGTACCGGCTGCTACTCGTCTAACATTATCAATTGTATATGTATCAGCGATGATAGCTCTCCATCCATCTGTACCAAACTTAATATTTACCATATTATTACTTTTTTGCCTCTAATATAATAAAATGATTTTTAGCTATAGGAAAATAGCTATTCTTTTTATGTAAGACAAATCATAATTTTTTATGGAAATACAATTTATTAAAGGTCTTGTAAAAGATAATTATGATAGAAGTACCCTTTTAAAAAGCTGTTAATGAGGCAATTGAAAGCTATTTTGGATGAATTATAGAATAAAAAAAGCCTCGCAAAAATACGAGGCTCCTATATGAAACATTTATATTTATCTTATAAAACTCTTTTGATGCAATATAATCTGCTGGACCAATATGCTGATGAATAAATAGCATCAATCGTAACCCCTTTACTATTGCTACTATGAATCATTTTTAAGTCTTTATTGAAGTTAGAATATACTATACCAACGTGATGCACTCTTCCTTTTGCTGCAAAGAAAATTAAATCACCCGGTTTAGCATCTTCAGGCTTTATAGTCTCACCTTTCATTGATAAAGTTCTTGAACTATGGTCAAGAGTCATGCCATACTCTGAATATACAAATCTTACAAATCCTGAACAATCAAATCCACCTGGATGTGTGCCGCCGGAACGATAAGGCGTACCAATGTATTTGGTAGCGTAATCAATGATATTTGAACGCATTTTTACTTTACCTGATAGGTTGAACATCATATTGATTGTGTTCAGTAAAAATGGAGGAATTGAAGTAGGTTGTGAAAGGTTCCGAGCTTCTGTAATGCCTGGAGTTAATGCCAATATAGAAAATACAACTATTGACTTGAGCAGGATAGACTTCATCTATTCGCAGTCTTTAGGTTTAGTAATACGGTTTCTTCTCGACTTACTTTAAGTCATGGATTCGTTGAAATGATTATAATTTAATTATATTTGATAGAATAAATTCTTTCAAATAGGGAATAATTGATGGTCAAAGATAAAGAAAGTCACAATATTTTACTATTAAATTATGATTTATCATATATTTTATTTGTATATTAAAATATTGTAGGGTATTTTTTTCTTTTGAAAGCATTGATATATCTACCATATTACAATATATATTAATATATAAAATAAATATCTAATAATTTGTTAATCATTTTAACTTTATTTTAACTTTTAAGATTCAATACATTTTATTTAAAAATACCGGATTATAATATCCCTCATGGGTAATCTCACTTATTGAATTAACCCGATTTCAGACGAAAGGGTTTGAAAAGTTGTAGAGTGCTGATTATAAGTGACGTCACGATGTTTGTATTGTTTCACTAATTTCATTAAACCATTGATTATAAGTCGTAAATCTATTCAGTATTATTCTAATGCAGAATGTAGTTGAAGTTTGATTAGTCAGTGATTTTTCATGTTGTGAAATAAAGTTTATTGAGTGATTTTCGATACATACCAAATATGTATAAAAAAAAAGAGGCTATCCAACAGACAGCCTCTTTTCTTTTATAATTCTTATCGATTAATACGACCAAACGTCATGTTCAAAATTAAATATTTCTTCCTTAATTTTATTAGACTCTAGGAGCATATCTACACCATTATTTCTCAAATCTTCATAATCAACTAAACGGTTATCGTTAACATTGGAACGTTTAGTGATATAGCTAGAGAAATGTCTATTTTCAAACATATCATCCCAAGAAATAGGGCTTGCTACGTTTTGTTCATTGAATACTTGAAACTGTGACAAGTACTTTCTACAATCAGGATAATAGATCCAAAATAACGGCATTGGAGGCAACTCTATTCCGGAAGTTGGATCTACCTTAACATACATTGGAGCTATACCCAATATTCTAACTTTCATTTGAGAAGCTTCTGAGTCAAAAAACCAAACTTCCTTAATTCTGTATTGATTGATGCTTTGAACATCTAAGTCATTTTTGGTTATTTGAGAGATATATTGTTGAGTTTCAGGATCGTAAACTTCAGTAGTATCAATTTTAGATATTTGTTTATTAACATCTTCCGTTGATGTTCTATACTGGAACGTTTCAGTTGAATAACATCTGATATCTCCACTTTCAATACCATTTTTTAGAATGGTAAATAACTCGTGATCAGGATATTTAAAAGGCAAGTTCATTTTTTCACGGCAATCAATTACCCTCCAAATTCTTCTTTCCCAGAATACATCCCTTTCATGAACAGGCTCATAAGCTAAAACAATTTTTTGTTTAACCAATTCACGTTTTACAAAGTCATCAAGAGGAGCATCAGCATCCGGTTTACGGACGGTGTCTTTTGCTGCAACAATGACTGGAGCTGTAGGTCCGGTGCTTTTTGGACCGGTACTCTTAGGAGCAGAATTAGTTTTACCCTTAACTGTTTTTTTATTTGATTCAGGTACATAATCATCCGGTACATAAGTGTCTGGCACGTAATCATCCGGTACGTATTCTGAATCTTTCTTTTTTGTTGTTTTTTTGGTTTTAGATTTTTGTGCATCCACACTATTGGTATAAACCAAACTGAATGCCATTACTAAAAGAAACAAACTGAAATATGATTTCATAATAATTATGAGATTTTTTTAAATAATTATCTTATGTTAAAAGATAATGAGTTGATATTTCTTCCTGCGTTATCACCAGGGCATTTTGCTTTGATGTTATCGAAGATATACATATCTCCCGGTTTTGCTCTGGATATCAATTCTCTGGCTTGACCTCCAAATGTTCCACCTGGATTTGTAGCTATAATAGGGTCTTGCCTTCTTGCTACATAGGTTAATACAAAACCTTGGATAACGCATCTTGCATCGAACTCAAAACCTTCTAATCTTGGATCAATACCACGCTGAGCGGAGAATTCACCATTTCCAACTGCACCGCCTAATTTATTAGCGATATATGCTACCGGACTAGGTATTCTCTTGATACGGAACGGGAATGTAGAAGGAGTTAGTCCTCCGCCTGAAAGCGTTACATTACAGATTGCGCCTGGATTTGATACAGTTATGTCATATTGACCTCTACCTGTATTTCGTGCTTGACCATTCGTAACTGAAACTTTTAAATCATTGGACGACACACCTGCGGCAGCTACAGAAATCGGGTTGTCAACACCAACATAGAAAACGTTCATTTTATCAGCAGATACAGTTGCAGATCTTTGACCAACTTCATATTCGAAGTCACCTGAATACGTTTCAACTTTCTTAGTTACCGGGTTGGTCAATGATATTTTAGCATTGTATTTTTTGATACCCGGAGCATTAGCAGCAGCAGTATATTTAGCTACTCCATCTACGTTAGGAACGCTTGCTCCATTGACGGTTACAGACATACCTTTGATGTTGGAAGAAGATGAAGATAAGAATATATCTGTTTCAAATTTTTCACCTAATACAACGTAAGATTTTTTGGAAGCAGAGACAACCTGAAACTTATCGAAGACAACGTCTGTTGTAGCACCAATTTTATTCATCAAATAGTTTAACACAGTAGCTTCAGAGGCTTTAGCGTCATTTTTCAATTTATTTAAAATTGGTAAAGCAGCGCCTAAAGGCATGTGGCTAAAGTTATATGCAGCCCAACTTTTATGTGTTCTACTTTGTTTCCAAGCAGGGTCAATGTCTAAAGCTAATTTAGGTACATTAACTGCTTTATCGCCTTCATCAAATAATGCGGATAACTTATCTTTTAATACAGCGAGCTTTTTTTCAATTTCATCACCTTTACCGCCATCAACGAGCAAACGAGTTGTTACATCTTTGTCTTTGTAACCTTTCATTCTCAAGTCGTTAGGGTCATTAGAGTGCTCATCAGGAACCATACCTCCGGTTTCATCGATCATTGATTTAATGATACCGTCAATAAAGTTAGTATATTCATCTGTTGCTTCTTTTGCCGGTCCGGTTCTTTCAGCATATTTAGCAAATTCTGCTTTCTTTTTTGAGAATTCAGCAATTTGTTGTGGCAATTGGTTGTTGGACTTGTCCAATGCGTCATTAGACTTTACCAATCCGGCGTTTACAACTTTGAATGCGTTAAATATTTCAGCCGAGACGTTAAGTGCAAGTAACGCTGTCAGAATGATGTACATTACGTTAATCATCAACTGCCTCGGTTCCTTAGGTATAGACATTTTTTACTTTTTTAATGATAATTTATAAATACTTTAATTAAATAGTGAAAATTATCACTTAAGCTTTATTGCCACCTGTCATAGCAGAAGGGACATTGCCATATACTGCATTCAATGATGTCAGATTTTTATTTAGCATTGCCATTTGTTCTTTATAATGTTTGGTATCTTCTACAGAATCAGCCATAGCACTTATAGCTTTATTCATATTGTCATAGAAATTACCCATACTTTTTATTTGATCCTGAGTTTTAGAAAAATCAACTTCTTGCAAAGCTTTTAGCGAGCTCATACTTTTTGACATAACTTGTAATTCTGCCAACATACCGCCCAATTGTTTTTCCACTACATCACCATTTAATGGTTTTACTTGAATACCACCTTCAATAGTTGGACCGGAAGTCAACGCTTGAACATTAGCATTGTAGTCTCCTAATCCCGGATATAATTTATCCCAATAGTAATCTTTTTCCGGTGGCAAAATAGCTAAGAAGAAGAAGATAAATGCTTCAGTTAAAAGTCCAACTGTAAGCATAGGCCCACCCCAGTCATAACTTTGTATTTTACCTAAGGCACCAATCATTACTACCGAAGCACCTATACCAATGATGAAGTTTTTAAAGGTTTTGAACTTATTCGAATGAACAAATGACATAAATCTTGAATTTAAATTAGTTTAATAAATTTATTAATGAATTTTGACAATATATCTATATAATCCTGTTAGATACAGGTTTATGTAATTTTTAATATTTTGCTGTTTTTGATTAGAAATCATTTAATGATCTTCCCATGTGTGTCAATACACAGCGGAATCCAACATATGATTTAGCGGAATCTTGAAACTCGTAATGACGAGTGCCTGTTCTAAGGAAGTATCCTATATCTTTCCATGATCCACCTCTGATTACCTTTCTTTTCATGCCTTCGGGATCTTCATCTTTAGCATCGTATCTTACATCAGGGTTTAAATCGTGGATAAAGGAGTATGCATTTTCAACATA
>CAKUWM010000217.1 GCA_934699305.1 uncultured Saprospiraceae bacterium
GTTTAAAGACAAATTGTTCTGCATAAATGCGGTAGGGTTCAATAAAATCGTAGACCAAGCTTTTGGAGTTAAAGTCGTCCCGATGCATAAAGCCCACAAAGGGATCTAGACCCGCCAACATCAAGGCCCGTTCTATTCTACTATAGAGCACACCATAGGCGTAATTGAGAAGGGCATTGAATTCATCCTGTGCGGGGCGGAAGCTCCGGCCCTTAAATTGATAGGTATTGGGAATACATGTTGACAACGCTTCAAAATAATGCCTGCCTGCCGAACCTTCCCACCCCCTGAACGATTCCGCAACAGAAGACACATCTTCCCCATCGGTCTCTTGTATTTTTTTTCGGAATTCGAGGATTGCACCAGACTTGTCATCTAAAAAGGCATGCTGTTGCTTTCGGTGCTTTTTTAGCCTGTTGAGAAAATCGGCCTGATTTTCCAGTTTTTGGGCCAACCAACTTTTTATCCATAACAGACCCGTGTCGTTCAAGGATGCTACCAATTGCTGTTTCCTGATTTTGGTAGTACTACCCAGTTTACTGTGCCAAAATCTGCCCATGGGGTGGCCGTTGTTTTCCACGATTACAATATCTATATTGTGCTTTAAGGCAAGGGCAATGGCATCTGTAGTGAGTGCGGCTCCCTTTGAAACAATGAAGGAGGTTACCTTATGTGCGGCAATATGGTTTACCTTGAAGGGCTGCTTTTTATCTTCCCGCACCTTGATCTCGAACATATCGTCCTTGACGTGCAAATAGGTGCCGTATGTGTTGATGAAAATCTGCATTAGCTTAGAATTATGGTGCCAAAACCTCTACTTACCGATTTGCCAAGACCAATTTCTGCAGGAAGTTTTGCGTTTACTATAAAAGTACCCGAAAAAGCAACCATTTTGTTTTCTTTGAACATGCTACTCTTTTCTTTAAGATTAGTCTTTACAAATAACCGTTCTGACGGGGAAAGCTCAACACCCATATTCCTAAAGAAGCTAAGGATATGGCCTACCAAAATTGCATTGAGCATTTCATGTTTTGCGGTTTCATTTTTTAAACCTTGGTATTTAGGGTGATTTTTTTGATTTAGAGCCATCCAAAGGGTGGCAAAGGTATATTGGTTAAGTGTATTGCTATAGCCAATTTCTTCATTTTGTAATTCAATGTTTTTACTGGTAATGCTATATTTTTTTCCATCAATATCCAGTTCTTTTATTTTCAGGAAAAGCTTTGGCAACAGTTCGGCCCCTTCCCCTACACCTAAAAGCATAGGTAGATTGTCGATTACTTTATATTGAATACTTGGGTATTTGTACCTAAACCGCCCATCTTCATAATGATTGTGTAAAATGGGTGAATGCTCTTTAAATAAGTTGCCAAAATAGCCTCGCAATTTATGGGCATCTCTAGTTTGTAATTTGATTTCCGGAAATTTAATTCGGCATATTGGTAGTTCTCGGGTATTGGTCGATATAGTCATGTGCTTCCTCTTTTCAATGAATTTCCCTTACTAGAGCATGGAATTGGCCATAGTGATCATATTGCTTGTTGGTGATAGTGTTCAGTAAAGGCCATAGGTCTTGGCCTTCCATTCTTTAGAGGTATAGAATTTTTTAAGAAGTGTGTTGATTTTTTCCATTTCCACTTCATTTTCATTGTAGACCTCATCTTCTTCTAGTCCGCACCATTCTTTGTATCCATAGTGTTCCGGGTGCTTTTTGTTCTTTATAACATATAAGAAATCAGTATAGCCCGATGGGCCACCAATATCTTCGGGCGGGCATTTGCCTTCTGCTTTTATGCACAATGGTATTCCTTCGTAATTTTTTAGATCACGTCGTGAAACTTTTAATAATGAAATCTTGTGCCACCAGTCGTCTCCAAAATCATACCAGTACCAAAAAGCTTTAGCCTTATTTCTATCTATGAATGTTTCTTTTAGTCTTACTTTATGTGCGTCCTGTTTTGGTGGGCCAATCCACTCCATATCAACATCATCTGGCATTCCTACACTTATAGTAGACTTCCATTTGGCATCTTTAAATTCAAACAAGTGTGCATTGAGCCATCCAAAGGATTCCTGAATCAAAAAATGGAGTTGGCGCATGTTTATATTTTCTGGTACCAAAAGCGTTCGGTAACATTTGTGGGGCAGGTCTTGTAAAGCTATTTTTAGTTTTAGGGGTGGAGTCATATTTTGAATTTTTTTAAAAAGTATATACCGTATTTCCTCCTGAATAATCCCGATTATAACCAGTTTCTGTATTATATCTCAATCCGATTTCGTTTTGTGGAACTAACAAAATGGACTCTTCATACTCATTTATCGTTTCTAAACCTTCACAAAGGAATTTTGGGACGGAAATTATATGTTGCTGAAATTTCAACTTCCAGTCTTTATTATATTCTTCCTTACTGATTTCGCTCGTTATTTTTCTTAGATATTTTTCTAATATTTCTGAAGAAAAATCATCTATTTCTATAAAAACTGAGGCATATCTGTCGGACTCTTCAATTATGCGAAAAGCTGAAACGGGCAATAATTTTTTATCGTCAGCATCGTATTTTAAAGTCTGCATTGAATTGAAATAAGCACGTGCATCAGCAAAGGAGCTTTTTTCTGAAATCTCATCGAAGTATTCGTTTATTAATTTTAAATATTCTTTCTCTCTAAAGTAATGTTGTTGTTCCAGTGATTTTTTTGCTTGAATATAGGTCAAACGACCATAAACCATTGTTGTAGCTTTCGCATCAAAATCAACAATGTAAAGTGGAGCGTGCTTTTTATCAGGATTATTGTTTCTATTAATTCTTCCGGCTACCTGAATAATAGAATCAATGGGACCAATATCCCGAAAACCCATATCAAAATCTAAATCCACACCAGCTTCAACAACTTGTGTGGCAATTAAAATTGGGGATTTATGTGCTTGAATATCGCCCTTTATGTCTTGAATACGTTCAAGGCGATGGGCAGGAATAATATTGGTCGACAAATAGTAAATAGGATTTTCAAAATCATTTTCTTCCAGATAACTTTGAATAGAATCGAAAACTTCAATAGAACGCTTTACAGTATTGCAGACAAGTAGACAAGATTTATCAGTACTCCATTTATTATCAAATAGAGATGAAACAAATTCTTGCGTTCTGTTTTCCTTCTCTTCCTTTAAATCATTTAAAAGTGGATGAATGGAAGTTCGTTGGAAAAGTTGGAAAACCTCATCATAATTGGTTAGTAATTCTTTTGGCGCAATATTTTCTCCCATCCCTTTTAAAATCTCTTGTTGAGCGAGTTCAAATATTTTAGGTCGCGTAGCCGTCATTAAAATGATCCGTGACTTTAAGAATTTTGAAAGATAAAATAATGCAGCACCCAGTAACGGCATTTGATCCAAACGAAGCGTTTGTACTTCATCGAGTATTATTATAGCATTTGCGAAATGATTAAACTTCTTTAGTAGTTTATTCCGGTTGCCAATCAGGGTTTCAAAAAATTGAACAAAAGAGGTAATCACCACATCGGCTTGCCAGGTGTCCATTGCCATTAACTTTTGGTCATAACCTTGTTCTGCACCGTCTACGTTTTCCTTTTGATCATTTTTACCGAAAACATCGGCATATTGATAATGACCCAGAACATTTACATCCTGACCTTTTAAAGTTTCCAGATATTCATTTAAGGCTTGCTCAATGATATTGATAAATGGTAGCGCATAAATAATTCTAGCTTCTACCCCAGAATTTTCTTTGATTTTATATTTGAGTTTCAATGAAAAATCAAGTGCTGTCATTGTTTTACCAATTCCCGTGGGCGCAGTGAGTGTGAAAATGTAATGTTCTAGAATACCCTTATGTTCAAGATTTGAAACAACAACCGCCCGGCAGTAATTTCGTAATTCATTATTATCGAGATCATTTAAATTTTTATCTTGAATAGTAGGTTTTCCAAAACGCACATCTACAGCTGATGGTTTTATGGATTTTAATTTATAGGGTAAAGTATCGGAAGCATCCAGTTTATCCCCTTCTATCAACAATGAAAATAAATAATTAATCAGGAAATAATCTTGGATAGAGGCGTGCTTTTTACCCCAATATTTGAATCCTTTCCGTAGTTTTTTTTCTTCTGTGTAAAAAACCAAATCCTGAAGTTTGTCTATATCGAAATCTTTCTCAATAGCAGAAAAATTCAGCATCAAGTTTTCTGTTTGGTTATTTATTATTCTCTCCAAATCATCTCCCAATTTTGAAGAAATTTCAAGGACATCTATAAGTGGACTATGATGAAGAAAAATTAGATATAGTGCCAGTAATCCTCTTTTTTCTTCTTTTTCCTCAAAAAAATTATACGCCACAAAACCTCCCACTTGGGCGTGCCGTTTTAAAAGAAAATCAACCGGTTTTTGATTTAAAAGGTAATTTTGAAAATAGGAAGTGTACTTGCCCAAATCGTGAAAATCAACAACAATTTCCATTACTTCTTTTAACTCTTCATAGCAGTAACCTAAGGATAAATTTTTAGCTAAATGGAAAAGGGCTTTATCTTTCACCCCATTGATATGAACATGCAATTCTTTAGAGCCGTAGGTTGTTCCATTTTCATCTGTTTTACTATGAGAGTAATAAGTCATTCGTCTATAAATTGAATATTCCGTTCGCTGGTTTTACTTTTTAAAACATAATAAGATGTATTCAGCTTAACCCGTAAAGGATGTGGAGTAATTGAAAATAGCAAGCGGTTCATCTTACGCACTTCCCGATTTCCATTGGCTATAAAATCTCCCGGAAGCATATCTTCTTCTACAAAATTGTAATTTTCATATTCCTCTTTGTCAAACTTCAAATCTTTTACCATATCAACAGGTATAGCAGAATGTATTTCTACATAATCATCCTGTTTTTTGATTTCAATATCATTGTCCTTATAAATCTGAATATTTGAAAGCCTTGCCGTAAAATTTGCTGTTCCCAACGTGATATTGAAAACCGGTTCCTTTTCTAGGAAATGAGTTTTAATAGAATCATAAACCGATTTTCCATTATCGCTGGCTTTTATAAAAACCTGATAAGCAACATCACCTTTAGCAAGATCCCAAGCCGTAATAACCTCAAAGGGTGTTTGGATTCGACCACCTTCTCCGCGAAAATCTGAAGACCAGTTTTTTGCCATATCTCCAGAACTTTTGATGCTTAAAAAATTGAGACGGTGAAAGCTTTTCTTTAATGGGTTGAGGGTCCGAATGCCAAACTGGATGTTTTCGGAAGCCAAATCCTCGTAATAGGAATCCTTTGGCC
>CAKUWM010000218.1 GCA_934699305.1 uncultured Saprospiraceae bacterium
ACATAATTTTGAGTTTTAGCAAGCAAAAATGTTGGTCGAACTGTAATTTAAAGCGAATAACACTTGTGATTAAAGAGTCTCAGGGGTTAAATTAGGTTTAATCGGTTTATTGGCCGGGTCGGCAAGAAGATTAAGGGGCGTCATTACTTTTACAAACTCTCATTAAAATAATACGATGAAAATAGGAATAGTGTGTTATCCTACTTATGGTGGAAGTGGTGTATTGGCGACAGAATTGGGCATTGGTCTTGCTAATCATGGTCATGAGGTGCATTTTATAACGTACCAAAAGCCGGTTAGACTTAATACCTTTCATCAAAACGTATATTTTCACGAAGTGGAATCGGTGGATTACCCTTTGTTTGAGTATGCACCGTATGAATCGGCACTCGCGTCAAAGATGGTGGATGTCGTAAAATATGAAAAGCTGGACATATTGCATGTTCATTATGCTATACCACATGCTACGGTTGCATTTTTGGCCAAACAAATTTTAGCGAGAAACGGCGTACACATTCCGGTGATTACAACTTTGCATGGTACGGATATAACCTTAGTGGGACTCAACAAGACCTTTACACCGGTCATCGAATTTAGTATTGATGCTAGTGATGGTGTAACAGCAGTGTCTCAAGACTTGTGTCATCAAACCAAGAAAAATTTTAATATCAAGCATGACATTAGAGTCATCCATAATTTCATCAATTTTAACCGATTTAGAAAGAGCAACAAAGACCATTTTAGAAAGGCAATTGCGCCCAATGGAGAGAAAATTATTGCGCATACTTCCAATTTCCGGCCTGTGAAGCGCGTGGGGGATGTCGTTGATATCTTTAGAAAAATAGCGGATACCCTTCCTGCAAAACTGCTGTTGGTTGGGGATGGACCTATGAGGAGTGAGCTAGAGGAGCGAGCACGAAAGTGCCCTCATTTTGAAAACATACGATTCTTAGGAAAACAAGATGCAGTGGAAGAAATTCTTGCCATCAGTGACCTCTTTTTGATGCCCTCAGAGAAGGAAAGCTTTGGATTGGCAGCACTCGAAGCAATGGCGTGTGAAGTGCCTGTCATTAGTTCCAATGCGGGCGGAATTCCAGAGGTGAATATTAATGGTGTAACCGGATTTATGAGTGATATCGGAGATGTGGAATCCATGGCAAATAATGCTTTAAAATTGCTACAAAACCCGGAATTGTTGCAACAGTTTAGGGAAAATGCTTTCCAGCAAGCAAAGAAATTTGATATTAATAACATCCTTCCTGATTATGTAGGATATTATGAAGAAATGATTGAAAAAGTCAAAATAGAATACCCTGCTAATCCGGATTAGCATGCATTGTATAGACTTTATTTTCGGGATAGAGTCGATGCTTTCCCATTCAAATTTATAGGCAATAAATTCCTGTTCTTTCGTTAGACGGGTAGTCAAGAGGGACAAAGAATCTTCATAGACTTCGAGGGAGACAGAAATGAAGTCAATAGGAAAATTTGTTATATATGCTGAAGTAGAATTTTTTAGCATAAAATTGCGTAAATTGGTTATATTTACTACATTTATGGGTGAATACCTATGGGATATAGAGTAAATCGAAAAAATGTGCATCATGGCTCAATTTTGTTGGGCTCAACGGCTATTATTTTAGCATTAAAATGTATTCTAATAGATTTATTCACGTTGCTATAAAATGTGTTTAATCCGGAATTAGCGTCATCTGAATAGTTATGCATAAAAGTCCTGAAGGAACAAAAGTACACTTGTGCGACACTTGCCTAACGTGCAAAGTTAGAAGTAATTCTATTCTCAAGCCTTGTTCGGAGACCACCTTACTTGCTATAAGCCACTTCAAGTCGAAGACTAAGTATAAAAAGGGCGAGTCAATATTTCAGACAGAAGAGCCGTATCGCGGTGTGTTTTTAATCAAATATGGAGTAGTTAAATTAGAGCGGATCTCTGTAGGTGGTCGTCCCTTTATTGTGAAGATTGTGGGAAATGGGGGGATTATCGGGCATAGAGAGCGCAACAACAAGTTTATTCAACATTATTCGGCTACTGCCCTTTCGGAGGTAGAATGTTGTTTTATTCCCGCAGAATCATTCAAAGAGATATTGAAAAATTCTCCTGATTTAGAAAATCAAATAGGAGAAGAGCATTTGAAGGATTTGGCTATGTTGGAACAAAAGACGATGAATATGGCGTATCAGAGTGTACGTGAAAAAATCGCCGATGCTTTATTACTGATTACAGAGGTGTACAATTATTCACAGACGCACAAAAGTTTTTGTATTGATCTTTCCCGGCAAGACATTGCTAATTTGACGGGCACGACCAAGGAACAAGTTTCAGCCACATTGAAGGATTTTGCCAGAAATGGTATTATCAAATATTCCGGAAAAAGTTTTTACTTTATTCAGATTGACGCCTTAAAGGAAATTGTTGGAGAGCGATAAAAAACGCCCATTCTACCTCAGATAGAGCTCAAAATCCGACAAAAAAGTACGGAAATGTATTTTTCTGATATTTTCATGTTCATTTCTTTCATTTTGTTTTTATCCAAATATAGATTTGTCCATTGGAGATAATGCCAATTAATTTTAAATAAAACGATATGGATACAAAACAAAATCGGAGTCGTGAGAAGACGCCTTTTTATCGGATGATAATGGATGATTATATGCTGTTATTATTTTTAGGCACCACCATTTATGCGATATTTTATCTGCTTTGGGGAGTAATGGAATTATCCAATCTGCCTGCTATTCCGGATGAGATAAAGAAATCTCTTCTCAAATAAAATTTCTTAACAAAATAAACTATCAACTATGAGTTTGCTAAGTCCTGCCGAAGGCTGGTATTATAAAAAAGTGTCTAAAGATGAGAAAATGTGGATGATCATCGCATTGATTCTCTGTATAATGCTTTTCGTGTGGATGGTTATGTGGCACGTATATGGAAAGCAAAACCCTTCCAGTACGACATACAAAACAAGCACTATTGAGTTTGCCGAGCTCACAGAAGCATTTATCAAAAAGAATATGATTGGGGTAGATAATGGTATCCCGGTAGTGCGCCCGGAGCCCAATAGTGATGTCTTTGTTATGGGTGAAATGTGGCGTTGGAGTCCTGTACTTGTATTGGAAGTCAATCAGTTTTACAAATTGCACATTTCGTCCAAAGATGTTGTACATGGGTTGTCTATTCAACCTGTCAACATGAACTTTCAGGTATATCCTTCGTACGACTATCTGTTGGAGTTCAAGCCGACTGAACCCGGAGAATACAAAGTTCTCTGTAATGAGTTCTGTGGTATTGGCCACGCCGGCATGATAGGTAAGATTGTTGTCATTGAAAAGGATGAAGATCTAAAGAAATATGGGTACGAGAACTTTAAAAAAGCTCCGGCACCCATTGTAGTGGAAGAAGGTAAGGTTTTGTCTGAAGCTGAAAAGGTATTGATGGGAGAGCAGGTATATACGCTCAAGGGCTGTGGAGCCTGTCATAAGACAGATGGTACATCACCTATCGGTCCTACATGGAAGGGCTTATATGGGAAAGAAGAGCACGTAAAGGTCGATGGAAAGCCAAGTACGGTAGTCGTCGATGATGCCTATATCCGTGAATCTATCTTAGATCCTTCTAAAAAGATTACTGTTGGATTTGAGAAGACCCTGATGCCTACAATGCCTATGAAAGATGATGAAATAGATTATATCATCTCATTTATTAAATCATTAAAAGATTAATCCTAAAGCTATCAAATATGTCAAGTACTATACAGGAAGATATTGAATATACTGAATCACCACAAGAACCCACTCAATCCGGATTTCTTCATAGGATATGTGATATTACCGGATTTAAGGTGGACTTAAGTTCCGAAAAACTTATCAGAGCCAATGCTGTTATGGCGGTAATCTCATTGTTACTTGCAGTGGTTGCCGCTATACTATTGGTTTTTACACGATATCAGCCGGTCCACCTGTTGAATGCAGAATGGTATTATCGACTGGTTACATTTCATGGTCTGAATGCGTTAATATTTTGGATTATTTTCTTTGAAATTGCGGGTTTATACTTTGGTTCAACCGTCATATTAAACACTAAATTCTGTGCACCCAAGTGGGGCTGGGTAAGTTTTGGGTTGATGGTAGCGGGTTTGCTTATTTCCAATTATATTATACTTATTGGGCAGGCAGACGTCATGCTTACATCGTACACGCCATTGAAGGCACATCCACTTTATTATCTGGGCATCATCTTATTTGCTGTCGGGGCTTTGTTGGGGGTGATACTCTTCTTTGGTAATCTGATGATAGCCAGGCGAGATAACACCTATGGTGAGTCGTTGCCATTATTTACCTATGGATTGATGACGGCTGCTATCATTGCGGTAATTACACTTGCATCAGGAGCATTGATATATATTCCTACATTTTTGTGGTCTTTGGGCTTGATTGACAATATAGACCCGGCTATGTATAAGTTGATATGGTGGGGATTGGGTCACTCTTCGCAGCAGATTAATGTAGCTGCCATGGTGTCCATCTGGTACATGGTCTCTTTCCTTACTGTCGGAGGGACTTCTATCAATGAAAAGGTATCGCGGACAGCTTTTGTACTTTATATATTGTTTATTTGTCTTGCTTCGGCGCACCATCTACTTACGGATCCGGGTGTCAGCAGTGCCTGGAAGGTGTGGAACACGAGCTATGCGATGTATCTTGCTGTATTGGCATCGATGATACATGCTTTTGCGGTACCATCCTCGTATGAATCAGCGCAGCGTCGGTGGGGATATAACAAGGGATTATTTGAATGGATATCCAAGGCACCATGGAGCAATCCTGCCTTTTCCTCAACGATATTGGCTATTATAGGTTTTGGCTTCATCGGAGGGACAACGGGCGTGATATTTGGAATGGAGCAAACCAATATCATAGTACATAATACAATAGCTATTCCGGGTCACTTTAAAGGAACGGTCGTTATTGGAACAACACTGACCTTTATGGGCATAACATATTATCTCATTCCACTGATATTTAGGAGAAAAATTATAGGTATGGGCTGGGCGAGGTGGCAACCATGGCTTTTCTTTATCGGTCTTGCCCTTCTCTCTATATCCATGATCGTTCTCGGGCAATTAGGTGTTCCACGTCGCCACTGGGATTCTTCATTCTCAGGCGGCCCATTTACCTATAATTTTAATCCTGCAGTGGACTTCTTCTGGAC